>CAJUTD010000012.1:0-28247 GCA_910589635.1 uncultured Lachnospiraceae bacterium
TGTTTCCATTGCTTTGCAATGTAAACCTTTTGAACGAATATATAGCTTGTAATTTTTCTGTTACCAGATTAAAACATTATTCACACTTTCGTTGGATTTACACGAACTCTATTTTTTCAAAAAATCACTAAATTCTTTCAATTCCCTTTTCTTATCTTCTGAAAGGCTGTTAAATTCTATATTGTGTATTGCGCCTTCCAATGTATATAAATGCACCAGGCACACATTCGGGTACTTCTGCTTTAACCTAAGAAATGCGTCTTTTGCGCCTGCTTCAATCAATTCCTCTGCCGATTTAATGCCGATAGATGTCAGCTTTTTCTCCATTTCTTTACCTATATTCATCATTGATGTTAATTCTGTCATATATTTCTCCAATAGTTCAATATGATAAACTGCAAATTATATTTAAACTTTCTGAAGAAGGCGGTGTTCAGCGTTCAAACAATGAGCCTGTGCCGCTGTGCGTACTGCCATCATTTTCCGTATATGTTGAGATAAAGCGGGGTTCGCGCTTTGTACAATAATAGAACCGCATCAATATATCTACAACGTCAGCCTTTTTCTCAATCCCCATGCGATCCGCCAACTCCTGCTGTGCTTTGGGAAGATCATAACCGCACAAGTCCGTTTCGTTTTCCACATATTCTTCATAGACCTCTCTTGCAAACTCACTAAGAGCCTCACGATCCTGATACTCCTCTTCGTCCAGGTAATCCTGCCAATAGGGACAATTTATCACAAACTCAAAAAAATCCTGCAAGCTGTCTGCTATTCTGCCACAGGCGCCCTCGCTCCCCCAAAAACCTATTGAACCATCTTCAAGTAAAATATATTCACTCCCAGATCCTGCTCTGGCAAATGTTTTTCCAGAAATATTATAGGTCAAGTGTCCGAACTCGTCTTCAGGCATTTTAAATTCTGGAAAAATTTCTATATCGCACACATCGCATAGCAAGTCTGATAAGTTGTTATCTTCTCGCAGCATTTTAATGAAATCCATTCACATAGTACCTCCTATTCAAATCTGGCTCCACATTTAATCTTCAATATCAATCCTCTCGATTTTGAAGATAACAGGCCTGTAATTTCGGGAATAAAATCCTTGAAAATAAAAGATTTATCGCAATGTGTCCTCCTTATCCCTTTATATGATTTCACACAAGTTTATACTTCCTTCCACTGCTCATTAGGACAACTGAAAGGGAGAGAAAATCTCATTACAAGATATAACAAAATGTGGCAATCGGAAAACTGTGATGTATGTGCGAATATATTATAACGGAGGATTTCAAAATGGACAAGTGCATTTATGACAAAAACAACGGTCTTTGGCATGAGTTACAAGGAGACTGCTATATCCCATGCCTTACCTTACCAACCGAAAAAGAAAACAAACCCATCGCGCCCCTTTTAGTTTAAAGACATTGACATACAAAAATTGTTGTGGTGTAATTGTCTGGAGCATTTTACAAAACAGATAAAGCCCTATGCGGCACTTTTTCAAAAAAGTGGAGGAATCCTATGGATAATAATATAATAAATTGCGATGATGTACAGGTAGGTAACATATGATAAATAGCCAAAAATAAGTTTGGAGGTATTGTGATGGCTTTCATAAAAAATAGAAAAAAAATTTTTTACATCTTCGGAGGCATTGTGCTAATTATAGTAATTTTAATTATTATAAATTTTATCCCAACATGGAATTTAAAAACAAGTAGAATGACAAAATTAGAGGGAAATTGGTGTAATGTTTATTATGAAACCGAGAAGGAGGCTGCGCTCGATGTATTTGAACTTGCAGATGAACAGACCGGACAGATTGCCCAAAATTTAGGTTTTTTCGAAAAGCAGGATGTCAATATTTATATTTACGACGAACAGAAAACAATGCAAAGAAAAAAATACGGATTTATTGGGCCTATACTCGGTCTTGATTGGTATATTGGGGATAATATAGGAACCAATGTGATTTTAACTTCACCAGCCAATCCCGGTTCCGTCCATGATTATGATAACAATAAGTATGCGGTACTGCATGAAATTGTTCATGCATATATCAGTGTAGAAAATCCCAAGATTCAATTGTGGCTTACGGAAGGAACCGCATTGTACCTGACGAATGGTGAACCGTTTTATAAAGAATATTTAGACTCAATGAATATCCCGACCTATGCGGATACCAAAACAAATAATCCCATCACATTTTCTAATTGCGGCGGATACACCTTTGCCCACACCTATATAGAATATTTAGATAAAACTTATGGATGGGATCAAGTATGTAAATTGTTGGTCAGTGAAAATTACGAAGAAATTTTCCATAAGACGCAGAAAGAAATTTATAAGGAATGGGTTGCCTATATAGAGAATTATTATCAATAGGCACTGCACTCCCTCAAAATCACTTTATCGTTTATTCCATGGGAAATGGCATCTCTACAGTAGTGTTTATAATTCTGATACTGATAGCTGTTCCAAGAATATATAGCGGATTTGAGCATAAAAAGATTGCAGGAACACTAACAATATCTAATCTATGCATTTTATCCTTTCAGATTTTCCAAAGCGGCAGAATTATTTGAGATAATTGCCCCGACAGTTGAACAGGTTTCTAATTCAGAACAGTCGCCGCAAGTGGAGACGCCTTTTTTCAACGCACATTTCCGAACTCCGCACATACTGTCACAAAATACCGTTTTTGCACCATTCATACGACAACCCTCGCAGTTAATATGTTCAGGTAAAATAGGGGCGTTATTCAACTCTGCCCATAATTTTGCTGTTTTCTCACGCAGGACTTGATCATCATTGATTGTTGCAATATATGCGTCACATTTTTCGCAATTCAATCCGCAGTATCCAATCATATTCTTCATGAGTTATTGCCTCCTAATTGCTTTTTCATATCATTAACACACGTTTTCTTTCCATCATTTCCCCGATTCTCTCAATATATTGGGAAACATCTTTCACGTTCTCGCACCGCTCAATCTTCCTGCCGGGCTCCACACGCTTTGAAATGCTACCGGCGCCGAGCGCCGCGATACTCTGCACTTCTTCCATGATTAAAATGTTGTAAAGTCCTGCCTTCCCAGGTCTGGCATATCCCACGTTCTCAAAATTGCCCGCCATATTTTTCTGCCGGTAAAGGTAATAAGGCAAAAGTCCCATCTTCCTGGCATATTCAGCCGTCAACGCTATGATTTCCCAGGTATTTTCCATCTTCATTCCCTGATAATCTTCCGGGAACATCTTCAGCCTCGCCGCCCGCTTGAGTGCAAGTGAATGAACTGTCAGGTTATCCGGCAACAATTTTGCAACCTTTTCCATCGTATTCCTGACGTCGTCCACAGTCTCTCCCGGCAGCCCTACTATCAGATCCATATTGATATTGTCAAATCCCAAATCTCTTGCCAGGTGAAAACTCTCTATCGTCTGTTCAACAGTATGGCGCCGTCCAATAATGTCTAACGTCTCCTGCTTCATGGTCTGTGGATTGATGGAAATACGGGAGATATTATATTCCCGCAGCACTTCTAGCTTATCCTTTGTAATGCTGTCCGGCCGTCCGGCTTCCACCGTGTATTCCAGCAGATGTGAGAAATCAAAACTAACTGCAATCTTGGCAAGCAGTCGATGAAGCTGCCGCGGCGAGAGCGTAGTCGGCGTCCCTCCGCCAATATAAATAGTGTTCAATTTCTTGTGCCTAAGAGCCTGGGATGTGAAATCGATTTCTTTTTCCAATGCATTCAGATAATCGTCTGCTCTATCCTCCCACAATCCAATCGGGGAAGAAGAAAAAGAACAATAAGAACAAATACTTGGACAAAAAGGAATTCCTACATAAAGGCTATAACCGTCCTGGTAATCAATTTTATGTAACAGCTCCATCTCCCGCCTGGCAATCTCCATACTGAGGTTAATTTTTTCTTCTGACGCCAGATAAGTTTCCGCCATATACGCGCGGATATCCGCTTCACTCTGTCCGTTTTCCAGCCTGGACATAGGAATCTTCGTGGGACGAATGCCCGTTAGCGTACCCCAGGGAAGCGTCATGCCGCTGTATTCTGATAATATGCGGTACAGGCAGCGTTTGAGCCGGTTCTTCGTGTCTCCCCGGTCTGAAAAATCTGCCTGTATCTTTTCTGCCAAAAGCTGCTTTCCATACTCTGGATCATGCACGTCTACTTCTTGTTTTAGGAAGATTTCTATTATATCCCCGCAGCCTTCCGCCCCCCTGCGGTAATACACTTCCAGGCGAAACAAGGGCGTGCATTGTTCTTCCAGCTTGTAAATCTTCTCTCTATCCGCAAAAACTTTCACATCCTCGCCAGGATAAAATGCTTTTACCAAGGAATGTATATCGTATTCAAAATTTGCTTCATTCAAACAAACGGTTATCATCTTAGTCCCTCTGCCTCAAATATACTCTTACGGCTCTATTGCGTCTCCACAGAAACAATTTAGGAGATAAACGGGTTGCCTCTGCGTTCCATGCCGACCGTCGTAACTCCCATATGCCCCGGATATACTTTCACATCATCCGGCAGCACAAGCAGTTTGCCCCGGATAGATCGTATCAGCTGCGACATACTTCCACGCGGGAAATCTGTCCTGCCCACAGACTGGCAAAACAAGGTATCTCCGCTAAACAAGACCTTATCCTCTTCTGAATAGAAACAACAGCCGCCCTCGGTATGGCCCGGCGTGTGCAACACCGTTAAATCCATACCGGCAAGCTGCAACACCTGACCGTCTTTCACAAACACATCTGCCTGGTAGCTGTCCCGGCGCCCAATCATGCCCGAAGCGTTAAGCCCGGACTGTTCCAATGTTTCCTTCTCCGCCTCATGGGCATATATCTTGACACCGAAAATGCCGGCAAGCTCTTCTGCGGCCATGGCATGGTCAAAATGTCCATGCGTCAACAAAATTGCCTTGGGCTTTAAACCCTTCTGTTTTATTTTCTCAGCAAGCAGCTGCGCACAATCACCCGGGTCTATCACCAACATTTCCTGCGTTTTTTCGTAAATAACAATTCGTCTGCACCTGCCCTATACAATATTGCTCAATCTTCATAATGCGCGTAGTCCTTTCCCTTACTTTTAAAGTTTTATTTCATTTTTATTTCCATGCAGAATTAAATCTTTATCGGAGCGGTCAACCCCTATAATCATTCCCGTTTTATCATACTGCGTCAATAAGTCAGAATTCTTCACAAGATGCTTTCTGCCATTGTCCGAGAGGAAATTTTCTATTTCTTTCTGATTACCTCTACGGAAAATCTCCCGGATTTCCTCCTTCGTATAATTCGGCTGCGTAACATCTACCGGTCCTGGAAGCAGAAATTCTCCCGGTATCTCTCCTGGCGCAGGGTACATATCCGTACTGGCCTCCGCCTTCTCCATGCGCTCTTCCAAAATCTCCGGGAATTCTATCTGTTTATCCTCCGCCGACTCATTCCAAATCTTATCCCACAGAGATTTGAGAAACGTGACGGCAGCCTGTGCAAATTTACGGACCTGCCCGGCAAAATCCGCGCGCACATTCTCCCGCTGCGTCCGCTCCCTCCCCTGATGGGAAATCTCTATCCTCACACCGGAAGAAAAACTCTCCTGCGCTGTCTTTGGGGCGTCTTTTTCTGTCTCCGCTTTGGCAGCCTTCTTTTTTTCTTCGCTCTTCTCATAGATGACGCCCTGTTTCTCAGCATCTAAATGGAATTCCGGTGAGTCTACACTTTTGCGCTTTGTCTGGTTTATTTTCGCATATTCGTAATATTTCTGCCCATTTACTTTATCTACCATAAGTGCCTCGTTTCCAAATCTGCTTCCAATATATTTTCAGCTCTATCATAACAAGAGGACATTGCCGCGTCAATCATAACTTTTTCTTGCAATGCTACAATATCCATAGTATAATAGCATAGCCATTTAGAACCCCCCAGGGTTTTGAATAGCTAAAAATCACATAAGACAGTTCGTGACCATCCTGTCTCTAAACAAAACTAGGGATTTGAGAAACGGTTATTTTCCGTGCCTATGTGCCGGAGTATGCCGTTTTTTATCTTTTAGAAATGGGCTTGCACACATTGTTCTTTGCAACCCGCGTAACGTACTGTCAGAAAGGACAAATAATGAATGATTTTAACCCCAACCGTTACGCCGTTATTCATGAGAAAAACCCCAGGGAAATCGTTATGCTCCGGGGAAAGGGGTGCAGCTGGCGGCGCTGCCGCTTCTGCGATTACCATCTGGACTCTTCGCCGGACGAAAGAGCAAATTTCGCTTTGAACAAAGAACAACTCTTAAAAGCCACCGGCATCTACCACAAACTGGAAGTTATCAATTCTGGCAGCTTCGTGGATTTAGACGAATCCACGCTCGCTCTGATTGAAGAAATCTGCCAAAGACGCCAAATCCATCAGGTACATTTTGAGTGCCACTGGCGCCACCGCGGCGCCATTGCTGATTTCCGCAAACGATTTGAGGCACAAGGCATCGAGCTGAAAATTAAGATAGGCGTTGAGACGTTTGACGCTTTGTTCCGTGAGAGCTATCTGGATAAGGGGATTGATACGGATAGTCCTGACGAAATCGCCGCATATTTTGATGAAGTCTGCCTGTTGTTCGGCATCCCCGGACAGACCACTGAGAGCATGGAACAAGACATCCAGACAGGACTTACTCACTTTGAGCGCGTCTGCGTCAACATCATGCAGGAAAACTTAAAGCCGATTAAACCAGATCCCAGAGTTATCACCGCATTTACCAGAGAACTATATCCCAAATACATAGAAAATTGCCGCGTGGATATTTTGATGGAAAATACTGCGTTCGGCGTAGGAGGTGTCGTAGAACATGCATAATGAAATACTTTTAATCTTATCATTAATTATCACTTACTCTGTCGTCCTGGTGTTGTTTGCCATTTTTCAGGAACAAGGGCTCTATCTGTGGACAGTTATCGCCACAATAGCGGCAAACATTGAGGTATTGATTATCGTCAACGCTTTCGGTATGGAGATGACGTTAGGGAATATCCTTTTCGCCTCCACCTTCCTCGTGACCGATATTCTGAGCGAGCTGTACGGCAAAAAAGCCGCGCAGACGGCAGTGTGGCTCGGTATTGCAACTTCGGTATGCTTTATTGTGATCAGTCAGTCGTGGATGCTCTATATCCCCAACGAAAACGACTTTGCCACGCCTAGTATCCGTACCGTATTCTCCAATACCCCGCGGCTGATGGCTGTGGGCATTATCGTTTATGTAATCGTCCAGCTCTTTGACGTGTGGGCTTACCACAAATGGTGGGCATTGACGGAACGAAAATTTAAAGACCGCCGGAAATTCCTGTGGTTGAGAAACAATGGCTCCACGCTGATTTCACAGCTTTTAAACACTATCCTGTTTACCTGGGGCGCATTCCTTGGCACCCACAATACGCAGACATTGATTTCCATTGCCTTTTCCAGTTATATTATTTTTGTTGTTACAAGCCTTGCCGATACTCCCTTTGTTTATCTTGCGCGGCATCTGCAACGCAATATGTCTCATGAATCCCATAAATAATCAGACAATTATTTTAATTTTCTGATATTGTCGATTTATATCGTATTTTGTCGCATAATTTTTCTTGAATTTTCTCTTTTTTCGACTTATAATGACTACAATATCTACAGATAAGAAAATCGCAATATAAATTCTTATCTGCAAAGTCGAAAAAGGGGGATTTTTTTATGGCTAAACGAAAGAAACAATTGTTATCCATGGCAGGTATCATCCTGCTTGTGGCAGTCACCGTGCTTATCTGCTATTTCTTTTTTGCCAGGAAGGATGAGAACAACCTTCTATATGATGACAACGCCACCGTCGGCGTCCTGCCGGGTATCGACATTGATCAGCGCAGAAAAGAATTACAAGACCAGTTAGACCGCAGCATGATCGCCTTTTCCATCAATACTTCTCCGGTCTTCCTCAATGGAACCTCCGCAGGGAATCTGCTCATCGAAAACCCGGGAAACAATGCCAAACTTCTGCGGGTGAGCATCAAAGTCGACGGCACAGAAGAGGAAATTTATGCCTCAAAATATTTAAAACCTGGAACATACATAGAATCCGTGAAGCTGGATAAAGTTCTCGAGAAAGGTACTTATGACGCCACCGCCTATTTCTCGGCCTACGACGAGGCAAACGGCGAATACATCGGCGAAACCGGAGCACAGATTACCATCACCGTACAAAACTGAACTGAGACAGGCCGATACTATGGCGGATGCCGGCAGGAGGTATATCTATGAAGAAAAAATTATTATTTCAGTTTACATTGATATTTGCTTTGCTCTTCTCCACCGTTTCCTATGCCGCAGACGTTAATTCCACCAGAGACATCCCTGTGGGCGGCTCCGGGCAGATGGAGATGGTAGGAACTATTGAACCGACGATTCTCTCTGTTACAATGCCGACCTTCGTTCCTTTCAACATCAGCAGCAGCCTTCCCACCCAAAACAAAGTTATTTCTCCCAGAATCAAAATGAAAAATAACTCCAACGTTCCGGTGCGGGTAGACGTATCGTACACGAAAGTAGATTTAAGCAAATTAGACAACGTAAAGTGGAGCGATACCGGCATGGTTAGCGACAATCAGATTGCCATTGGCTTAAAGCAGGAAGAAAGCAAAGATGAGATGCCGGAAAGCCTCGCTCAGGCGCGCTGGCTGAAAGCCAACCAGAAGCAAGACATGAACGTCCTCATCCTCAACGCCAACCAAGAAGGCGCATTGTACGTTGTCGGCACGATGGGACAAAACGTCTCTGACAACGGAACCTTCAACGTAACGCCAACTTTCGTGGTAAGCAAAACGTCCGCAGCAGATTGACGCACTATCATCAGCAACTATTGACATCGTAATCAAAAGGCATCTGTCCATAGTATATTTGTTGACCGTTCAGCTTTGATGACGCAGGCTGAACGGTTTTCCCAAAAGGAGGGCAATTTTATGACTATCTACTATCTCACCATCGCCACGCTGGCAGGTCTTGGCTATGTCCTCACTGATACCAGAAAACAGGGCACGCACAAAGGACAGCAAAACAGCCGGGCCTGCGCATTTTACCTGGCTGTATCATTTCTGTTGCTCGTCTTTCTCTCTTCCTGCCGCTACGCCATCGGTTTCGACTACTTTTCTTACCGCAACATCTATGAAATAGCATCTCAGTTGACATACGCCGATATCTTGCGTCTCCACCCGGATGAACCTCTTTTTTTCCTGACTTGCAAGCTGTTTGGCATGATGGGCTTTCCCTATCAAATGTTGCTGATGATGATCAACTTCTTTCTGATGTCTGTGGCAATTGTTTTTATCCGCCGTTATTCCAAAATTCCCTGGGTCAGCGTATACCTGTATATCACCTTACAGTTTCTGGCCTACAACATGAACTTAATCCGCCAGTCCATTGCCACTGCCTTTTTCCTCCTTGCCTTTCCATACCTGAAAAACAGAAAGCTTCTGCCTTTTGCACTACTCGTTTTTATAGGCGGCCTATTCCACAATTCGCTGCTGTTTTTATTCCCGCTGTACTTCCTGCTGCCCCAAAAACATACGAAGAAATCTCTGTTAGCGCTCGCTGCGCTCACAACCGTTCTATATATTTTCTTTGAACCGCTGTTTGATATTTTAAAAAGTTTTTTGCCTTACCGATACGCCAATTACCAGGGCGGCTATTTCTGGCATCCCAACGGCTTGCAATACGTTATTTTCCCTGCCTTCTACTGTATGTTGATTATCTTATTCCGCAACCGCATCAAAGACCCTCTGCTTCGCTCTGTGTACATAAACAGCGCCGTCTACCATTTCATTATCAGCCTGTTTATCACGAAGCATTTTATCTTAGAACGGTTTGCCGTTTACCCTTTTGCTTTCTCTCTGATTGCCATCCCGGAAATCATATCCTCCTATGAAGACAAGAAAGAACGCGGCAGAAAGCCTTTTCTGACTTACCACCGCGTTCTGTTATTATTTCTGCTGTTTGGCGGCGCGTATTTTGCTTTCGCCGCATTGTTCGGATTCCACCACGTCTATCCTTATACCGGGCTGTGGGATAAAAGCATATCTCCGCCCAAGTAATATACGCTCAATTCCAGCATACGCTCTGCGGGATTACCGGCTCAATTCCAGCATACGCTCTGCGGGATTACCGGCCTAATTCCAGCATACGCTCTGCGGGATCACCGGCCTAATTCCAACATACGTTCTAGAGGTTCATTGGCAAGAAGCCGCACCTGCTCATCCATCTCAACCGTGTTTGTCATCCGTTCTAAGGCATCCGCGACCTTCTCCAGTGTAATCCTCTTCATGTTCGGGCAGAACTGCTGATGCCCTGCGGGATAAAAGCGTTTGCCGGGATTCTTCTGCTGAAGCTCATATAAGACGCCAACTTCCGTGCAGATAATAAACTCCTGCTTCTCACTGGCCGTTGCAAAATCAATAATTCCAGAAGTGCTCCCTATATAATCTGCCATCTCTGCCACATCCGGCGTACATTCAGGGTGCACAAGAACTTGCGCATGGGGATGGGCTTCCCTGGCTTTTTTGACATGTTCCGCAGCTATCCCCTTATGTACATGACAGAAACCATCATTGAAAATAAATTTTTTCTCCGGCACCTGAGACGCCACATAACGCCCCAAGTTTTCATCTGGTATAAAATAAATATGCTGGTTGGGCAGCTTTCTGACAATCTTTAAAGCATTCGATGAGGTAACGCACACATCGGAATAAGTCTTTAACTCCGCCGTGGAATTGATATAACAGACAACCGCAAGGTCTTCATATTTCTTACGCAGCTCCTGAATCTTCCCGATATCCGCCATATGAGCCATGGGGCAGTCCGCCTGCATATCCGGCATAATTACTGTCTTGTTTGGACTCAAAATCTTCGCGCTCTCGCCCATAAAGGACACGCCGCAGAAACAGATAACATCCGCTTCCTCCTTTGCTGCAATCTTGCTGAGGTAAAAGGAATCCCCGACATAATCGGCTATCGCCTGTACCTCATCCTCCACATAATAATGCGCCAAAATTACTGCATTACGCTCTCGTTTTAATTCCTTAATTTTATCTATCGTTGACATATGTGCTCCCGCTTTCTCTATCCCTGCGTAACAAGAATAGCTACTACTGTTGATAAGAGCATAGCAGATTAAACCGCCAGTACTCTCTTAAATATTGGGAAAATTACCGTTGTTTCCCTTTTCTGCTTACTATCTCACAAGTATGGCGTTCTGTCAATCCCCAAACTTGCCGGTGACGCCATCATGGGCAGTCCATGCTTACGCCAAGTTTCCTTAGTGTCTGCCGCAGAGCTTCCATCGTCTCTGCCATATCCTTTTCATTGGCGTTGCTGCCCATATGCCCGATACGAATAACCTTTCCGGCAAGGTTGCCAAAAGAGCCTGCCAGGAGAATGTTATGCTCCGTGCGCATGGTATCTAAAATTGCCTGCGCCGTCGTTCCCTTCGGCACATCAAACACGGTTACCGTGTTTGAAAATCCGCTCTCTAAATGCAGCTTTACTCCTGCCTCCTTCAAGGACTGCCGGCACGATTTTGCAAGTCTCGCATGGCGCGCCAGCATATCCGTATCTGCCGCGATATTATCCATAGCCGTGCGCAGCCCATAAATATCGCTGATAGGCATCGTATAAGGGAACCATTTCGCTTCGTAGTACCCCTCAAACACTTTCAAATTGGCATAGAAAGAAGCAATCTCTGTTTTGCGCCCCGCCATAGCTTTTTTGGCGTCCGCGCTGACCGTCACAAACGTCAGTCCCGGCGGCGCGGAAACCGCCTTCTGCGAACCGCCGCAGAGAATATCAATTTGCGAGTCATCCACACGCACTTCCTCCCCAAACATAGAGGAGACAGCGTCTACCACCGTCAATATGCCATATTTTTTCAAAAGCGGGCAGAGCACGGCAATATCATTCAAGATACCGCTGGGAGTATCGCAGTGCACCAAAGTTGCATATTTGTAATCGTGGTTCTTTTGCAGAAATTTCTCTAACTCCTGGGCATCAATTGGATTCTTTCCGTCCACGGAATACAATTGGGGCACGCCGCCATACAGAGACACGAAATCGGCAAATCCTTCTCCAAAAATGCCATTGTCCAAAACCAACACATCATCCCCCGGCTCCGTCAGGGAAGCGCAGGCGGCTTCCAGGCCCAAAATCCCTTCTCCGCTAAGAATCAACGTCTCATTCCCGGTGTGCAGCAGGCGGCTGATTAACTCGCATGTTTCCTTATAAAAATCAAAAAACTCCTCGTCTATATCCGGGTTCCCACATTCTCTTGCCCGCGCCAGGCGGACATTTTCTTTTACCTGCGTGGGCCCCGGCGTCATCATCTTGTACATTGCTGCCCTTCCTTTCCCTTTGCCTTACTATCACGGATTAAGCTCTTCTATTTCCCGCCGGATGCAGCAATCACATCCCGCATCTCATATCTGCCGGCAGGCTTGCCAGCAAGGAATTTTGCCGCCTCCACGGCGCCTTTGGCAAAAACTGCTTTAGAATATGCCGTATGCTTAAATTCAATGACCTCGTCTGTCCCCGCAAAGATTACCTCGTGTTCGCCGACAATACTGCCGCCGCGGACTGCCTGGATGCCGATTTCATATTTCTCACGCTTCTTCCTGTCCTGCGTCCTGTCATATTGATAAGCATAGGCGTTGTCCAACGCTTCATTGAGGGAATCCGCAAGCGCAAGCGCCGTTCCGCTCGGCGCGTCCACTTTCTGGTTATGGTGCTTCTCCACAATTTCCATGTCAAATCCCGCCGGAGCAAGCGTCTTTGCCGCCTGCTTTAACAAATCTATCAGCAAATTAATGCCCAAGGACATATTGGCAGATTTAAGCACAGCCGTCTGCCTGCCTGCTTCCTCCACCTTAGCAAGCTGCTGCTCACTGAGCCCCGTCGTACACAAAACTACCGGAAGCTTGTGCGATACGCAGTAATCCAGTAATCCATCCACCGCCGGCGCAGCAGCAAAGTCCACCACCACGTCCGCCTCTATCTGGCACTTTGCAATATCGGCAAATACCGGAAAATCATTCCCCAAGCCGGTATAAGGGTCGACTCCCGCTACAATCTCAATCCCATCATCCTCCCGGCAGATTCCCGAGATAACTTGTCCCATCTTGCCGTTACAGCCATGCATAATCATTCTAACCATCTTCATTCTCCTCCTGGATGTAAAATTTGACCCCGCTGCCAATGCAGCAGGGTCCATCTTTTATAAAGCAATCGCTGGCTTAAAAATATTATAAAATTCCAAACTCCTGCATTGCTTTTCTAAGTTTTTCTCTATTCTCCGGTTCCATTTCACTGAGAGGCGCCCGCAAAGAACCCACTTCCCAGCCCATAAGGTTTAAAGCAGCTTTCACCGGAATCGGGTTTACCTCACAAAACAGCGCATCTACCAACGCAATCGCTTTGCACTGCATCTTCAACGCTTCCTGCTGATTGCCATTCAGATAATTCATCACCATATCATGGGTGAATTTCGGCGCCACATTAGAGAGTACGGAAATCACGCCAATCCCGCCGCAGGCAAGCAGCGGAATCACCTGTCCGTCCTCACCGGAATACAAATCAAAATCACCCTGAGTCTGTTCCATCACACGCAGAGTATAGGAAATATCCCCCACAGCATCCTTCATACCGACAATGTTCTCCACATCACGCGCCAAAGCAGCAGCCGTCTCCGGCGCAATTTTACAGCCGGTCCTTCCAGGAACATTATATAAAATTAATGGAAGATCCACATTCTTGGCAATCTCTGTGTAATGGCTGATAAGCCCCTTCTGCGTTGCCTTATTATAATACGGCGTCACCACAAGAAGACCATCCGCCCCTGCCTCCTGCGCTTGACGCGACAGATATACTGCTGTCTTCGTACAGTTAGAACCCGTTCCGGCAATCACAGGGATTCGTTTGTTCACAATGGAAACTGCCGCCCTTATCACTTCTAAGTGCTCTTCCTCTGTCAGTGTGGACGCCTCCCCCGTAGTCCCAGTAATAATAATACTATCCGTCTCATTCTTAATCTGGTCTTCTAACAGTTCTGCCAATTTATCATAATTTACTTCCAGATTGTCTTTCATCGGCGTCACAAGCGCAACACCGGCTCCCTTGAAAATCGCCATGCAAATATCCTCCTTAAAAAGCCGACTACTAATGAGCCGGCTTAAAATTCAAAAATGTTTCAACTGAACATAATATAGCATTTTCTACACGCAAAGTCAACCATGTTATCAACAATTCTCATGAATTTCATAGACTTTCCCGATATATTTACGCAGGCTGTCACTCATAACCCTTCCGGTAAAAATAATCTCCGTATCCTCAGAGGCTGCGTTCATCAAAGAGTCTAAATCCTCCTCAGAAATCAGGCGGTTCTCCCAAAGCCCCAGGAATTCATCGAGGATTAAAAGGCTGCATTCGCCCGTCACCAGAACCTTCCTGGCAAAATTAAATCCATTGCGGATATTGATTGCCTCTTCCTCCTGCTCCTCTTTGGACAGTTCTGCAAAATTCTTCTCTGTTTTCGCAAATCTGAAAAACTTTATTTCCGGCTCCAGTCTGCGCAGGAATTCCATCTCCTCTTCCTTTCTCCCTTTAAGAAATTGGATAATGATAACGTTTTCCCTCTGCCCCGCAGCCTGTAATGCATATCCAAGCGCTGCTGTTGTCTTACCTTTTCCATCTCCGCAATAAACAGTAACCTTTTCCTTACACATGCTGTTTTTCCTTTCTCTTTCACAAAAGCTTTTCTTAAAATACCACAAAGCTGCGGAAAATGCAACCAACAGTTCAGCAAGACGCAGTGATAGCAAGACAAATCATGCTTACATGAATTTGACGAGTTTTATTATAAGTACTCAATCTTACTGACAGATACTTCATAGGCCACTCTATGCTCCACCTCTGTCTCAGAAAGTTTTTTTACATACTCCCTGCTCTGAATCCTGCCATAGACCTGTACATGGCCGCCAATCTCGAATCCTGAAGCAAACCTCGCATTTCTGCCCCAGCAAATGCAGGGTATGTAATCTGACTTTCCATAAGAACGGTTTACGGCAATAAGAAGGTCCGCAATTTCTCTGCCAAGCGGTGTTTTGCGATAAATTGGTTCTTTGCAGATATAACCGTCCAGAAAGATTTGGTTGCTCTTCTCACCTTCCGGTATCTCATCTACAAATTCCATCTCCCGCACAAAAACGGATAAGACAAGGCGGTTCTTCTTTTCTTCATGCCGGTTATAGGAGCGGAACTGCCCGTCAACCCGAATATACTGCCCAATATAGCTGCACTGCGTGTCAATCAGACGTTCCGAAATCATCATGGGAATCACGTCCGCAAAATTGCTCAGACGGTTCACAGATACTTCCACCATGTAGAACCCTTCACCAAAAACTTCGTGGCTGTACTGAAAATCGGAAATGATTTCCCCTGTAATAGTAACCTGGTTGTTTTCAAATATTTTATCTGCCATGAATGTTAGTTCCCCTTTCGTATATCGATGGCACATCGATGAAGTAAAATTTTTCTAAAAGAATATCATTGGATTTCTGAAAATATTCGCAGTTCATGTCGACAGTATTCCGGCTTTACGAATTGTAGTTTCTGCGTTATAATTTAGCATGAAGTGGAACCAACGTAGCAGGAGGAGCACTGATGCCTCCTATTGGTTCTAAAAACAAAACGAAAAAGAATTATGAAACAAACACACTTCATATTAAATCACAAGAAAAGAGGTAAATGACAATGGCGCAAAATCCAATCGTAACATTTGAAATGGAAAATGGAGACGTTTTTAAGGCGGAGCTTTATCCTGAAATTGCACCCAACACCGTAAACAACTTTATCAGCCTGATCAACAAGGGCTATTACGACGGTCTCTGCTTCCACCGTGTCATCAAAGGATTCATGATCCAGGGCGGGTGCCCGGACGGAACCGGCACCGGAGGCCCTGGCTACAGCATCCGCGGCGAATTCACCCAGAACGGCTTCAACAACGACTTAAAGCACAGCGCCGGCGTACTCTCCATGGCGCGCACTATGGCCCCTGATTCCGCCGGTTCCCAGTTTTTCATCATGCACAAAGACTCCCCGCACTTAGACGGAGCTTATGCTGCTTTCGGCAAGATTACGGAAGGCATGGAAAATGTAAATAAAATTGCGGAAACCTCCACTGACATCTATACAGACCGCCCCTTAGAACCTCAAGGACTGAAAAAAGTTACCGTAGAGACTTTTGGTGAAACTTATCCCGGACCGGAAACTTGTTAGTCAGAATACTGTTCAGACGACCAATCCTGCCATTTTGAGAATCAGATTGGTCGTCCTGACTAATTCCTTCTCAAACTCTATATCTTTCTCTCTTAACCCACTACCGACAGAATGCTCGACAAAATTTGTAATTCTACCCATCTGCTCCGCTGCATGGAGTTGCGCATTATATGGGATCGCGCCTAACCGGTTCTCCTCCATACGGTAAATGCGTTGTAGATTTTCCCTGTTATACAGTGCATTGCTGAAATATTTCCCCAGAAGGAAAAAGTTCTGTCCCTTGAACTTAGGCGGACTGCGATAGAATTCTCCAATGCTGTCTGCCTCCTGCAATATATTCAGCACACAGATATCCGCCTCTTCGAGAACTTTCTTTGCATAATCATCCTTCCGGCTCCCACAGTCGATAAACACAACATCAAAATAAGATTCCACCGCATCCAACACCCGGCCCATGCGCACAAATTTGTAGTCGCGATACCACCATTCATATTCCCGGCCTGCATTTGCCGGCAGACAGTACATCCTGTCCTTTACCACCTCACGCATATTCGCCTTGACAACCGTTTCTGTCAAGTCTTCTATCCTTTCCTTGCGCAACAGGCACGCCAGCCCGCTGCTCAGAAAAAATTCTTGTGTCTCTGCCGCTAAAACTGTCTCCTGCCCATAATCTGCCGTTATTTCCGAAATCTTTGACACATTCCGGGGGCAGCCAAAAAACTTCTGTTCTAATTTCTCATCGTAATATCCTCCGGAAACCACTGCAACGGACAGAGGGTGCAGGCAGACTGACGCACAGGCAACCACTGCCAGGTTAAACGTTGTCCCTGCCCCCTTTTGTTCACTCCAAAATGCTATTTTCATGGATTTCTCTCCTTTGTCGGAGGGAATACAAATCAAACCCGCTGCTATCACTTAAAACAGGTCTCTTCTAATTCTTTTATCATTGGGATTGCGCACAGATTTCGTGCTGGTTTTATTCAAATTCAGATAATTACATTCTACAAAAGATATGCTCATCATACAAAAGATTGCGCTAAAAGTAAACCCATTTGCAAATAGTTTATAAAATTTTTATAAGGTCACAACCAAAGTATCATACCCATCCTGCCTGAGTTGATCCTGAAGGCTTTTAGCATCCTCCAGCGTAGACTCGCGACCCACAACTACCGCAAAATAGGGACCATCCTTGCGCACTGTCACAAAATATCCCTGATTCTCCAACTGCTCTCTGAGATATTGAGCATTCGGTTCATGGCGAAACAGACCTACCTGAACACCATAGCGTCTGGGCGTGGTTTCCAGGGGAATTGCCCGCTCTACTCCGGTCACAATGGCATCTACCATTTCGTCAAAACGTTCGTCAAACATCTGGTTATCCATGTCATTATTGATAAAGCCAAGCTCCATCAAGACCGCAGGCATCTGGGTACGTCTCAGCACTACAAGCCCGGGACGTTCCACCACGCCCAAATCCTTAAATCCAAAATCCACTAATTCCTGATTGATGGCTTCCCCTACACGTTCAGCCTCCGTATCTGCCGCATAGACCAACGCCTGAGTTCCGTTGTAAGTATTCGGGTTGGGCCCAGAGTTCCGGTGAAAAGAGATAAAATAATCGGCGCCGGAACGGTTGGCGATCCTTGCCTTCTCAATCGGAGAATCATAACGGTCCGTAGTTCTTGTATACAGCACGTTATAACCTGCATCCTCTAATTTTTGTCCAACTGCAAGCGTTACCCGCAATGTGTCATCTTTTTCTTTTCTTCCTTGGAAGGAGGCTCCATTGTCGTAACCCCCATGTGCTGGATATTGATTGCGCAAATTTGCGTTTTAATTATACTGCTCTACTTTCCTGATAAACATTGGAAAACAAATGCTCAAATTCATTTCCAAAATTGTAACTGATTTTAATTTTGCGGTTTTCATAGACAACAATCTGGTCTACCATCTCCACAATCACTTCTCTGTCCAGTTTTTCAATGTCTTTCATCTCCAGCAGTCTTTTCATCCAGGGCGTCTCAAACACGTCTTCGGCAACGCCTTCCTGCATTTTCTCTTCCAATGTTTCCATCTGTTTTTTATAAAGTTCTTCTTTTTTCAGGTAATCTTCACGGTAAGCAAAAAATTCTTCTTTTGAAATCAACCCTTCCTTATAATCTTCATAAACAGATTTTTTTAATCTCTGTACCCGCTCCAATTCTGCTTTTACCTTGACAAGTTCTTTCCTGGCGATTTCCTCTGCTTTCGGATACGAAAAAGACGGATTCTCCACAAGTCTTTGTAAATCATTGACATTCTGGATAATTGCCTTCAAATCATTCCGTACAATCTCTTCCAAAATATTAAACGGCAATGTATGCGGCGTACAATATTCCTTCCCATGACGCTTATATGTCCCGCAATAAAAAGAATACATCCTGCTCCCGTCTGCACGTTTCCAGAAATTTTTCATCATAGCCCTGCCGCAGTCTCCACATATGATAAATCCGGCAAAAATGTTCTTATTTTCCTCTAAGCCCATATCTCTGTGCCTTTTTGACAGAAGTTTCTGTGTCTTTTCCCATGTTTCCAGGTCAATAATAGGTTCATGTGTGCCTTTGACCACAATCCAATTTTCTTTCTTTACCAATTTCTGCCTGCTTCTCATCCGCTGGTGCTTTTTCCCCTGTACCATATTGCCAATATACATTTCATTTTTCAGCATGACATTGATTGTAGAATAGGTCCAATAAGAAGTGCTTTCCAGGCGGTTGCAGTTCTTATAATTTTCACCTTTTGCCATTTTATACTCAGACGGGCAAAGGATTCCTTCTGCATTTAAAAACTTTGCAATGCTCTGCTTTCCCATCCCTCCCACATACAAGCGGAATACCTTCCTCACCACTTCTGCGGCATATTCATCAATAACTAGCTTATTCTTGTCTGTGGGGGATTTCTTATAGCCATAGCTGGTAAAAGAACCGATAAACTCCCCCGCTTTCTGCTTTGATTTTACCGTTGCCTGGATTTTTTTTGAAATATCTCTTGCATACTGCTCATTGAAGATATTTTTAATTGGCAGAAGCATGTCATATGCCTGTCTTATGCTGTCAATGCCATCTGACACGGAAATAAACCTTACTCCCAATTCTGGGAACACTCTTTCCAGATAACGCCCTGTGTCAATATAATCCCGCCCAAACCTGGATAAATCCTTTACCAATACACAATTTACTTTTCCTTCTTCAATGTCAGCAATCATCCTCTTAAAACTTGGGCGGTTAAAGCTGGTGCCTGTATACCCGTCATCTACATAGACGTCATAAACAATAAGGTTTTCCATTTTTGAGACATATTCTGTCAGGAGTTTCCTCTGATTCCCTACGCTGTCACTTTCTTCTTTATCGCCATCTTCTCTTGATAACCTGATATAAACAGCCGTGTAAAATAATTCTGCTTTTTTCATTCCTCCACCTATTTAGGCTGCTGTACCTGTAAACGGCATCATACCATAATTTGCTTTAAGATATATTTCTGCTTTTTCTCATTTCTCCAGATTCTTCTTTGCAATGTTCTGATTGAGATGGGACTTAATGATACGGACAATCAATTCCTCTGTTGAAAATTTTGCCAAATATTCTCTTTCTATCGTGTATTGAATTGGTTCTTTTTCTTTCAAATTGGTCTACCCTCCTATCAAAACCACTGCTTTTTCAACATATGCAAATAGGCTTTTCCCATATGTATGCTGATCCGCCATCCCTTCTTGTCCATATCTTTTCCTTCTTCTCTCACTTAGCCATTATATTTTTTTCTGACAAAATAATCGTAGCCCTGCCTGACATCACAAAACATACAGGTTTTCTTTAATTTCTGGTTTCTGTCTGCTCTCTGAATAAAGTACATACTTTCAATCAACTAATAGGTCCATTGAAAACTTAAACATAAAAAAAGCCAGATGATTCCACTTTTGGAAAACCATCTGACTATGTAATATCATTTAAAAATCCTAATTCATCATTGTTCCTGATACTTCACAAAATAAGAATCATACCTTGTCCCATCATGACCGATTAGCTTTTCTTCTGTATACGAAAAGCCTAAATTCTCCAATGCCTGCACTCTTTGTATTGCTGTAACAACCGCTTTTGTAGCAATTTTATTACACCGAAAAAGCGTATAAGCTGGTTCAATGATCAATTTTAATATTCTAATTATTTCACTTACTTTTTCATAATCACTACGAATATCAAGCCTTAGCAGCCCACAGTTAGTAAAATAATCATCTGCATCCCTGTGAAAAAGTTCTATTGTCCCAACTACTTGATGGATTTCTTTTGACACAATCGCCCACCGCACAAATCCAGATCTATGATATTCATAAAGCCAATAATCAATCGCCCGTTCCATCCTTTGTTCTGTTATATAGTAAAAATCATCACCGCCACAATTATCACCATTAAAAAATGGTACAGCAGCCTTATCTGAATAGACTTTCAGTAAATCTTTCTTGTCTTCCATACATACCATCCTTAGAAGATAATTCTCATCCTCAAATTCAGGACAGTTTTCATAAACATCCACTATGCTTAAGCTCTCCTTTAAAACTATTCCATAAGGTTGATATCATAATTCATCCCTTATCTTGATTACTATTTTTTAATTATCTTTTGTTACTAAAAGACAGTTTTTTCTTCGTCTTTCTTTTCACAATGTTTTATTTAATTCCTACTGTACTAAAATCTCTTGGATAAAACAGCCTTATCCTCATCTGAAATTTTTAAGATGGACATTGCCTGCTCTGCTGTCATTTTCATAGCTTCCATAAGATTTTTAATATATTCATACGAACATTCAATTCTTTCCTTATTGATTCTTTCCTCCATTGCTTTACTCATTTGGCTTCGTCCTCCTTCCGTTTCTTTGAAATGGCTTACTGACTTTGCAAGTTCCTGATAAAACATATCCACTGCACTTGTACAGCGGAAATCATGCATCAGTTTCCCTACGGGGTCACTATCATTTTTATAGCTGCCGTTCACATAAATGATATGCGCACCATCCCCAAACAATGTTCCTGTTTCCTGCACTGTCCTTTCTACATGGTAGAGAGGCAGTCCCATTTTCATATAATCATTCTTTGTAATGAATATCACATAGGATTCATGAAGTTCTTTGAATTTCTGCTTTTCCTTCAGCATCTTAGTGTCTAACATACTGCTGTGAAATCTGGCTCTATGAACGTCTGCCCCGGCATTCTCATTTTGTACTTCTATATCATAGACTTTTCCATCAGAACCCTTGGCATAAATGTCAAGTTTAATGGAACGACCGCCCGTAACCGGATTCTTATATTCCCTCTGTGCCACCACTTCCGTGACTTCCATATCATTTCTGCCAAGAATAATATTTAAGAGCAGCTCTGTTGCTTCTGCGTTCCTGTCAAACACAACTGTCATAAAATCATCGTCCAATAAGGTAAATCCTTCCAACAGCTTTAGATTTTCTTCCTCATAATTCAACTTTACTGCATCACTCAAACTATCACCCACTTTCTTTTCATAGGCTTATCTTTATTATAACTTCTGTAACAGCTTTCAGCAATCTAATTTTAACTTATCAAGAATAAAGCTTGTCCTTTGACACATGTTTTATTTTATACAAGTACAGCGGCCACCTTTCTTTGCGTATTTTATCTTCCTCATTTGCGCAGCTAACATCCCCCATGACCGGCATCTAAAATAATTGTCGCAGCCATAGCTCCTCCATCGTTTTTCTTTTATTTTATGCAGGAGGGGCAGAAACGTTCAACCACTGTGTTTCACAGTAACATCCCGTTCAGGTTCGGGTGCATCTCCACCGGCACGAACGCCCGCACATAAATGCCATTATCCCGGTATTCCTCTTCCAGAAGTTCCCCATACTTGCGAACAGCGGAAATCTGCCCTGCCAAACTGTAAGGAAACACCCCTTCCAGGAGTTGTTTATCCTCACGTAGAATCTCTTCCAGCGTTTCCTTAACCAACGTTAAACCTTCCCCTGTCGCGGCGGAAATTTTCAGCGTGACATCCGCCTTTAAATCTTTTATAATCTCTTCCTGTTCCAGCTTATCCTGTTTATTAAACAGCGTGACAATCTTCTTTCCTTCAACCCCCAAGTTGTGCAACGTTTCATAAACGATGTGCATCTGTTTTTCTCTCTGTGGGTTAGAGGCGTCCACTACATGGATGATAAAGTCCGCATATTTCGCCTCCTCTAACGTACTGCGAAATGCCTCAATCAGATGGTGGGGCAATTTGCGGATAAACCCTACGGTATCTGTGAGTAAAATTTCCTGCCCGCTGTCCAACCGCAAATTGCGAGTGGTCGGGTCTAAGGTGGCAAAAAGCTGGTCCTCTTCCAAGACATTAGCGTCCGTTAGGCGGTTCAGCAAGGTGGATTTCCCGGCATTCGTATAACCCACAATCGCCGCCACCTTCGTATGGTTACGGCTTCTCTGCCCTCTGGTAATTTCCCGGTGCTGGCGCACTTCCTCCAGCTCTCTTTTTAACTGAGATAAGCGGGTCTTAATCAGTCGGCGGTCCATTTCCAGCTTCTTCTCTCCCGGCCCCCTGGTGCCAATACCCCCGCCAAGACGGGACAATGAGGTTCCAAGGCCTGTCAGACGGCTTAGCCGGTAGCGCAGCTGCGCCAGTTCCACCTGAATTTTTCCTTCGCTGGTAGATGCCCTTGACGCAAAAATATCTAAAATTACCAAAGTTCTGTCCATTACCTTGCAATCCAGCTCCTTCTCCATATTCCTGAGCTGGGCAGGCGATAATTCGTCATCACATACAATCCCAGTCGCCTGCAAGTCAAAAATCATTTGACGGATTTCCTGCAATTTGCCGCTGCCAACATAAGTGCCTGGATGAATGCCGTCCCTGCTTTGCACAGTCGTTCCCGCAACCTCCGCTCCTGCCGTCTCCACCAGTTCCGCTAATTCAATCATAGAATCCCGCGTGTCATCTCCCTCACGAAAACTCACACCTACAAGGATTACTTTTTCCTGCGCCTGCTCTATCTTTAAAGATTCTGCCATAAAATGCCTCCTGTTTTTCCGATATAAAATACTTGAAATTCAAGTCTCCTGATACCATAGTATCACATATTTTTTGATTTTTATAGCAAAACAGAGATTGTCCGGGTTTTTCATATACCATCAATTAAACATTGATCTCTTTTTTCATCTTTGCATAGATTGTTTTTACCTTATCCCAGTCCGTGGCATTCCATCCCATGTCTGTCCTGGGGTTCTGTAAATAAGAGAGGCTTTGATAAAAGTTTTCTTTCCTCTGTTCATTTTCCTGTGCCAGCCTTTCCTTATCCAGAAAGACATTCCCCCAATCCCTGGCTATGGCATTTTTTACCTGCTTGTCCATTGCAACAAAAAAAGAATCAAAGAACTCCTTTACTGCCGCCACAAACCTTTCATATTCCAACTCAACGCAGCCGCCCTTAGAAGTCCATATACAGATCCCATTTTCCAGCTTACAATCACTCTTCCACATAACTTTGATTCTGTCATCAAAACGAAAACATCCGATATACGGTCCGCCGACAAGGTGTCCCGAATCAAAACATCGATCGAAATACCACTGCATCAGCTCACAGTATTCTTTGTCATAGAAGATAGTAAACGCATGATCCTCCTCATTTATATGTGATTCTTTCCAGTCATCTGTCTGCATTTCAAATTCTTCAACATGATCGTACAATTCCTCCGGTATGGATACGGCAACAGACAAAAAAGTCGCTGAAAAATCCTCCATAAAACGACTTAACTGATAATCGTTGTATTTGACAGGATTATGGAAATAACTACACGCTTCATCCGTATATTCATAAATAGTCTGTTCGCATATATCTATCCACAAAAGTCCATCTGTCAGGCCAAACCAGTGAATACTCTTCTGTGGATGTGTTCCAAAGAGGCTGACCTTATCCAGATCTTGTAATTGAAAATGTATCTTAAAATCATTCATCCCCTGTTTTGCTCCTTTATACAGTCCTTATATATCAATCGTCATAATCATATCATCAGCAAATTTATCATCATGTTGTCAAATCATCGGTTTGAATTTATTTGATACCATCCAATCATTCCTGCTGATTACATAGCGAAAGGGAAACAACTTCCTAACGAAGTGTCTCCCTTCGGAATTACTGTTTTTATGATATATTTTATTTTGAGTACAAAGAGATTTTGTAAACGTTTAGTTTATACTCTGTACAAACCGGTCAAACGCGTTCTGTCCCTCTTCATCTCTCTTATATACGCCGGCATGTTCCAGTACTTTACTGAACACCTGAGCAACCTCATTCTGTAAAATACCCATGACATTCTCACTCGTCACACTCTCATATTTGGGCAGGAATTCCGCTACCCAGTCCGCATGTTTCTCAATACTCTCGTCCGCACGGATATCTTTTTTAGCGACTATAGCGTCAGCAAGCGTTTCCAATTCCTGCTTGAGACGCGCCGGAAGCACAGCCAGGCCCATTACCTCAATTAAGCCGATATTCTCTTTCTTGATATGGTGAAGTTCCGCGTGTGGATGGTACACGCCCAGAGGATGCTCCTCGGTTGTAATATTGTTGCGCAATACAAGATCGAGCTCGAAGTTATCCCCGCGTTTTCTGGCAATCGGCGTGATCGTATTATGCGGCTCTCCATCTGTCTCGGCGTAGATAAACGCCTCTTCATCCGTATACCCCCGCCATGCTGTGAGTACCTTATCCGCAAGGGCTATCAGCCTGTCGCTGTCAGCCGCGGAAATACGGATGACGGACATCGGCCACTTGACAATCCCTGCCTTGACATCTTCAAATCCGGCTACCGTAAATTCCCGCTCTATTGGAGCCTTTGCCATGGCAAATTCATAGCTGCCGCCCTGGAAATGGTCATGGCTTAAAATGGAACCTCCCACAATCGGAAGATCCGCGTTGGAACCTACGATATAATGCGGGAACTGCTTTACAAAATCAAATAATTTACAGAATGTACCATGCTCGATCTTCATCGGAATGTGCTGGGAATTAAACACAATACAATGCTCATTGTAGTACACATAGGGAGAATACTGAAATCCCCAGCGGCTGTCCTGGATTGTCACCGGGATAATTCGGTGATTCTGCCTTGCCGGATGATTGATGCGTCCGGCATAGCCTTCATTCTCCACACAGAGCAAACATTTCGGATAACCGCTCTGCTTGGCATTCTTGGCTGCGGCAATCGCTTTGGGATCTTTTTCCGGCTTGGAAAGATTGATTGTAATATCCATCTCCCCATAAGGCGTCTGCGATTTCCATTTGACATCCTTTGCAATACGGTAACGGCGAATATAATCACTGTCCTGGCTCAATTTATAGTAATAATCCGTTGCAGCCTTCGCGCCCTCATCCTTATATATCTGCCAGAACTTAGCAATTACCTCACTGGGACGCGGCATCAATTTTGCCATCAATTTTGTATCAAACAGGTCGCGGTACACCACACCGTTTTCTTCCAGCACGCCGTTCTCATAAGCGTAATCCAAAAGCTCTTTCAGCACTGGTTCCAGTTCTACATTCTCATATGTATCTTCCGGCTCCTCGTATTCTTCTATCTGCAATGCTTCCAGTAATTGATTGGTTGTAAAGATCACATCTTCCTGCGCAATCAGGTTATTCTCCAATCCGTAGCACACTAATTTCTTGATTGCCTCGTTTATCATGACTTTTCCCTCCTCAGGTTATTTTACTGTATTGGCTGTTCTAGGAGACCTAAGGCATCCTCCCACTTCGTGGGTCCCTCCTTAGGTCAAATAACCTTTATCCCGCCAAACGGCCGCACCTTGAGCACATGACAGGAACCGTCCCCATATACGCCGTCTAACGTTTCCCTGTAAGTTTCCACAAAATCATCCGCCACAAACGCCTGGATCGTCCCGGCAAATCCGCCGCCATGTACACGGCTTGTACCATGCCCTGCTAAAATACTGTCGCTGACGGCAAGTCCTATCGACACACTCTGATTCTGGACGTCCTTGTTTGTATAAGTGTTCTGCAAATATTTAAAGGAAGAATTGCCGGATGCCTGTACATTATCCAGAAATCCCTGGAAGTTCCCTGACTGCAATGCAGCAACTTCCTGTTCCACGCGTTTCTCTTCCTCAAAGAAATGCAGCGCGCGTAAAACCGGCCTATCGCCACATTTTGTACGGACTTTAGAAATATTTTTATAAAATTCCTCCGGCTCCACTTCGCGTAAAAATTCCTTGCCGAAGAATTCTGCTACTTTTTTCATTTCCTGTGGAATCAATGCGTAATCATCTGTCAAATCTGCATGGGAACCTTTGGTGTCCGTGATACAAAGGCTGTGACGGTATGCGCTAAAGTCGACATCCACCTTTTCTACTATGGGCTTGCCAGGATCTGCAAAATCAATATGTATTAATCCGCCCACAGAACAAGCCATCTGATCCATAAGGCCGCAGGGCTTGCCAAAATAAACGTTCTCGGAATACTGCGCAACCTGCGCGATTTCTACCGGGCTAATGCCCATATCGTTATAGAGGCCAGAGAGAATAGTTCCCACCAACACCTCAAAAGCCGCCGAACTGGACATGCCCGCGCCGTTCAATACATCACTGGTGACAAACGCCTGGAAACCGCCTATTTTATGGCCGTTCTTCTCAAGCCCATACGCCATGCCGCGGATTAACCCGGCGGAAGTACCCTCCTCGCTTTTTCTCATCTCCAAATCACTCAAATCTACGGTAATCATGGGATAACCGTCTGACAGCAAACGGATGGTATTGTCCTGCGCTTTGCTTACCACTGCGATCGCGTCCAGGTTGATAGAAGCTGCCAAGACTTCGCCATGCTGATGGTCTGTGTGATTCCCTCCTACCTCGCTCCTGCCCGGAGCACTATAGATTTCTGCCTCCTGCTCGCCATAAAGTTCTTCAAATTTCTCAATCGCCCTCTGATAACGCTCCGTCTGATATGTAATAACCCCATCATCTACATAAATATCTTGCAAGCGTTCCTGAAATCCCTGGGATTTCAACTCCTCTATTAATACCTTCGTGTTCATCATATCTTCCTCCATTTTCCACTTCCATATACGCACATTATAAAGGTTCTTTAGTAAATCGTCAACATGTTTAGTAAAGGTTATCCATTTTTAATTTAGTAAATTTACTAAAACTTATTTCTTTTTTTCCATTTTTTTGATATACTGTCCTTGTTCAGAACATATTTCAACATTATTTTCGTGTAAACTAGCAGCTTGGAGGTACTTATGGCAACAATCAAAGACATTGCGGTGTCAGCAGGCGTTTCTTCCGCCACTGTCTCGAGGATTCTCAATAACGACAATACCTTAAACGTTTCTCCCGAGACGCGGCAGAAAGTGTTAGATACTGCACACGCTTTAAATTATAAAAAGAAATCACGCGCTTCTGGGAAATCAGTATATACTCTGGGAATTGTCCAATGGTTTTCCCCCCAGCAAGAGATGGAGGACAATTATTACCTGTTAATCCGCCAGGGCATAGAAGATTTCTGTATGCAGAACTGCATCCATGTGGTGCGTACCTACAAGGCGGACGTCAACTATATGGATTCCTTAAAAAATGTGGATGCACTTGTCTGTGTAGGCAAATTCAGCGCCGGAGAAATCAAACGTTTCCGGGAGATGGCCTCTGGAATTATTTTTCTGGATATGCCGATTGATGACACGGGAATATCTACGATTACTCTTGATTTCGAGCAAGCCATGACAATGGGCATGGATTATCTCACTTCACTTGGACACCGCAGAATCGGTTTTCTGGGAGGTAAAGAATATTTAGCCGACCAGACGCTGTTTCCCGATATGCGTAAA
>CAJUTD010000012.1:28265-28651 GCA_910589635.1 uncultured Lachnospiraceae bacterium
TGCAGCGCTTGATAGAGGCAGAAGAACTCCCCACGGCAATTATCGCTTCCAGCGATCCCGTAGCTTTCGGGGCGCTGCGCGCTTTAAGCGATAAAGGCATCCGGGTTCCCGAAGACATCTCACTGATAGGCTTTGACGATACGAGTTTATCATCGTTCACCAACCCGCCGCTCACAACCATCCATGCACCTGCATACGATATGGGAAGCTTCGGCGCAAACATTGTATTCAATATCTTGAAACAACACCCGGCGACAGCCCTGAAGATTAAGCTGCCCTGTCAATTAATAGAAAGACAGTCCTGCCGGAGATTATAACCGAAAGGACTGCCTGTTAAGTTTCATAACTTTTCTAGCGGAAAGCAGCATACACTCCTCCGCCCACCA
>CAJUTD010000012.1:28661-51769 GCA_910589635.1 uncultured Lachnospiraceae bacterium
TGACCGTCACAAGCTGGTAACCTCTTCGCAACAATTCTGGTATGATAACTCTCGATGCAGCCGCTGTCTGGCTGTACAGGTCGTGCATCAGCACGATATCACCGTCGCTGACTTTCCCCAAAACGGCCGCTTGCGTGGAAGCGGCGTTTCTTGTCTTCCAGTCAAGCGTATCAATAGACCACATAATCAGGGGCATTCCCACGGCGCTCCTGACTGTCGCATTATGCCCGCCTCCCGGTGGGCGCATGATGACCGGCGCTGCCCCAATCACATTCTGCACAGCGCTGTTCGTAGCCCCGATTTGGCTCTGGATTTGAGGAATTCCCACTTTCGTAAGAACTTGGTGGCTATAAGAATGGTTCCCGATCTCACACCCCATCTGGTATGCACTCCTCACAATATCAGCATGCCCGGGTACCCTTTGCCCAACCACGAAAAATGTCGCTACACTGTTGTATTGCCGCAGTACGTCAAGGATTTCCGGTGTATACCCAGATGGACCGTCATCATACGTCAACGCCACCATTGGCCGGCTGGTATCAATTGTTCTCCGAGGTTGGGCATCCCCATTATAATAGCACATGAAAACGCCGTCCTTTACCCGGCAGCTTGCAACCTTGCCGTTTGCCATCGAACATGATAATATCTGACCGAAAATTCTCTTTGTCACGGAGCCACCGGCTGCCGCATAGATAAGGCTGCCCTGGCAAGTCATATACATCCCGGCTTCACTCACCCGCACGCCGTTATCACCGAAATAATATTCCTTTCCGGCAACCTCGCGGACATCATTTTTTACCAGTTTCGGCTTTCCTTTGCTGAAATCATAACATTTCCGGGTCACTGTATTGTACATCCGTATACATTTCCCCGAGCCGTCAAAATAATACTTTTTCTTCTCTACGCCCAGCCAAACCTTCTTCTGTTTGATCCACTTTTTCTTGCGGTAGTCATATTTATAATATTTCCAGCCTCCTTTGGTATTCTGCATTTTTGCAGTCACCCATTTGGCTTTCCCTACCTGTATGTACAGTTTGCGTGATGATTTTTTCCAGCCCTTTTTCGTGACCCGTACGCCTTTGGCGCTGAAATAGTATAACCTTCCATTGCGCAGTTTACGCATATCCTTTTTTACGGGCCGCATCTTGCCGTTTTTATACTCCCTGCATTTCTGGCTCTTGATCTGATATGTTCTGATACAATTCCCTTTCTTGTTAAAATAATATTGACAGTTATTGACGATCTGCCAGGAATCTTTTCGTTTTTCCCATTTATTTTTCTTATAATTGTATTTAAAAAACCGCCAGATTTCTCCAGTCCTTTCCATTTTAGCGGCCACATAACCACTCTTATTTATCTGTATGTATTTTTTTGCAGATACTTTTTTCCAGCCTTTCTTCGTCACTCTGGTGCCCTTGCCGCCAAAATAATAAAGTTTTCCATCACGCAGTCTGCATGTATCTTTTTTAACTAAACGCATTTTACCGTCGCTGTACTTCTGGCACTTGCCGGTTTTCCTGTCATAAATCTTGGTGCATTTGCCATTTTTGTTATAATAGTACTCTTTTGACCCCGTGCGCCGCCAGATATTCTTCCAATTTGTGGTATTCTGATTCCCATTGTCAGAGCTTACCACCTTGGGCTGCTCTATTCCTGCCGCCATTGTATCGGCTGCAAGGGAATTACTCAACAGAGACAGCAATAGAAGCGCGAGTACCCCCATCTTTCCAAAATTGCGAAGCCTCTCTCTCCTTGATGTCATATCTTTCTTTCCTCTTTTCACCATACCTGCCTATGCTCAGGCCGGTTTTTATCGCGTCTGTAAAAATGTATTCTCCCGCTGCGCCTCTTCGTCCTCCGGGAAATCCTTCACATAAGAAGCCATTTTCTCTTTTGCATTGGCAAAATCATGGAGATTCTCATAGCAGATAATCTCGTTGCGTCTGAGGCTCTTATCGTTTTCCAGGCTGCCGGCCTCCATTGCCTGCTGAAACAACTCCAACGCCCGCTTGTACTTCCCGGCTTCCATCTGCATTTCTCCCAGGGCAACCATCGTGTCCGTGTCGGAACCATTTTTCTCTAAATAACTCTCATAAAGGGATTTCGCTTTCTTTCCGTCATCCTGCGCGTCATAGACCTGCGCCAGATAAAGAAGCGCCTTGGTGTCACCCATTTTGATGGCCTGGTCCAGTTCCTTCCTGGCATTGTCATATTCCTTGCGGATCAAGTAAACATGTCCCCTTTCGCGGTAATCTTCCGCTGAGTCGCCCTCCAGCTCCAGAGCCTTAGCAATAAGCTCCTCCGCCTCTTCTACAAACCCTGCGCCTGAGAGATTCTCATAGACCGAGAGGTAGAGCGCATAATCGTTGCCGGAAAGTTCCAAAGCCCTGCTATAGTCCTTCCTGGCATTTTCGCTGTCACCTTCTTTTAAGTACACGCAACCACGGATAAAATATGCCTTTGCGTCCTTTTTATTATAGTCAATCAGAGCATCGCATGTAGCAATAGCTCCTTTCGCGTCCTCATTGTTATATTGGGCTGTCGCCTTATAATAGCAGATATCGAGCTCCAGTTCGCTAATTACCGCCTGCGACTTGTCTAGGCTTTCTGAAACGCATCCACTGCCCCGGCGTAATCGCCCTCATTCATCTTATTGATACCCACCTGCCGGAATGCCTGCTGGTCCTCGACCACCTGCTGATTATTCTGGCACCCGGCCACGCCAAGACATGCCCAGAGCACAATCGTCGCTATCATAAGTTTTCCCTGAAATAGTTTACTCACTTTTTTATTGTCCATGTTGCTTTCCTCCCTCTCTCTGTGGAAGCTGTGCCAAAATAATAGCTACAAACATCAGCACACAGCCTAACACTTCCCATGGGGTCAATTTCTGTGATAATAGTACCATTCCCGCCAGCACGGAAATCACCGATTCCAGGCTGAGGATTAGAGACGCCACCGTAGGGTTCATTCCTTTCTGCCCCACAATCTGCAACGTATACGCCACGCCGCAGGACATGATTCCTGCGTATAGAATGGGCTGCCATGCCCGAAAAATATCTGTAATTTGCGGCTCTTCCGCCACCAACATTCCCAGACCGGACAAAATCCCGCACACAAAAAACTGAATACAGGACATCTTCACACCGTCTGCGCGCACTGTAAAATAATCAATGACCAGAATATGCAGCGAAAACAGCAGCGCACAAATCATCAGCAAGGCCTCGCCCTTGCCAATGGGCAGCCAGGAAATAAACCGCTGTGTCTCCACAGTAGCAGTATTGCCTTTTATACAAAGAAAATACAGTCCCGCCAAAGCAAACAATACGCCAAACCACACACTCACTCCACATTTTCTGCGCAAAAAAATGCCCAGCACCGGCACAATGATAATATAACACGCCGTGATAAAGCCTGCTTTTCCCACGGATGTGTACACAATCCCCATCTGCTGGAAATTACTGGCCACACAGAGCAAAATACCGCACAGAGTTCCACCAATCAGCAAATCTTTGCGTTCCGTTCTCCTGTCCCTGAAATTTGACCCTTTTCTCCCGCGCTGCTTCTCCAACCTGCCAAGGAACCAGATACAGGGAATCAAAACCAGACCTCCAAGCAGAGAACGCACACAGTTAAACGTCAGGGGACCAACATATTCCATACCCACACTCTGCGCCACAAACGCCACGCCCCAGATGGCAGCGGTCAAAAGCAGCAGCAGGGAATTTCTAATTTTCATCTTATCCATTTTCATTATCCCGCGAAAGAAGGGCTGCCGCAAAACAGCCCCAGGCAAATCCTTGCCCTTCGTTCGTATTTGCGGCAGCCCCCCTATATTCCTGTATTAATTTGACTCCGGCATTTCTACCTTCACTTTGTCCAGATGCCAAATATCATCTACATACTCCTGAATCGTACGGTCGGACGTAAACTTACCGGAATGAGCCACATTGAGCATAGCCATCTTTGCCCAGCCTTTCTCGTCCCTGTACGCTTTCTCCACTCTCTCCTGTGCCTCGACATAAGAACGGAAATCCTTGAGGATAAAGTAAGTATCTGCGAACTGTGTCTCCTTCGTGTTCAACAGGGAGTTGTACAGTGGACGGAACAGCTCGGAATCATTCTTTGAATACATTCCGTTAATCAGCTGCATCAATACCTGGCGAATATCCTGGTCATTGTTGAAAATCTGCATCGGATCATAGTCGCGTCTCTGCTCATGCTCAATAACCTCCTGAGAACTCATACCGAAGATAAATGCGTTATCCGCTCCCACTTCCTCTACGATTTCCACATTTGCGCCGTCCATGGTTCCCAGTGTTACCGCACCATTCAACATAAACTTCATGTTACCGGTACCGGACGCCTCCTTGCTGGCCGTAGAAATCTGCTCAGACACATCTGCCGCTGCAAAAATCCACTCTGCTGTCGACACCTTGTAATCTTCAATAAATACTACTTTAATCTTACCGCCGATGGAAGCGTCATTATTGATTACTTCCGCCACGCTGTTAATTAACTTAATCGTCAGCTTGGCAATACGGTAACCTGCCGCTGCCTTGGCGCCGAAGATAAATGTCCTGGGGTAAAATTCCATCTCAGGATGCTCTTTAATCTTATTGTAAAGGTACATAACATGCAGGATGTTCAAAAGCTGACGCTTATACTCATGGAGACGTTTTACCTGCACATCGAAAATGGAACGCGGGTCTACCTTCACTCCATTGTGTTTCTGAATGTAATCTGCAAGGCGCAGCTTGTTCTGATATTTGATGTTCATGAACTCCTGCTGAGCCTTCTCATCATCTACATACACGGCAAGTTTCTCCAAATGCGGCAGATTCGTTACCCAATCGTTGCCGATATATTTGTTGACCCACTGGGAAAGCAGCGGGTTCCCATGGTAGAGGAATCTTCTCTGCGTAATGCCGTTGGTCTTATTGTTAAACTTCTCCGGGAACATCTCATAGAAATCATGCAGCTCCTGGTTCTTTAAAATCTCGGTATGCAACCTTGCCACACCGTTGACGGAACAGCCTGCGGCAATCGCAAGATGCGCCATCTTCACCTGGCCGTCATAAATAATTGCCATCTTCTGTACTTTGTGGTGGTCTCCCGGAAATCTCTTTTCAATATCCAAAATGAAACGACGGTTGATTTCCTCCACAATCTGGTAGATTCTCGGCAGCAGCCTGGAGAAAATCTCAATCGGCCACTTCTCTAATGCCTCGGACATAATCGTGTGGTTCGTGTAAGCACAAGTGTGGGTGGTAATCTCCCATGCCTCATCCCATTCCATGCCTTCCTCATCCAAGAGGATACGCATCAGCTCTGCCACTGCTACGGTAGGATGCGTGTCATTCAACTGAATCGCCACCTTCTCCGGCAGTTTGTGCAAATCAGTATGATATTTCTTATAACGCGCTACAGCACGCTGTACGCTGGCCGAAACGAAGAAATACTGCTGTTTCAGGCGCAATTCCTTGCCCTGGATATGGTTGTCATTGGGGTACAATACATCCACAAGGTTGCGTGCAAGGTTCTCCTGCTCTACCGCCTTCTTATAATCTCCCTTGTCAAACGCATCCAGCTCAAAATACTCTTCCGGCTCTGCATCCCAGGCAATCAGTACATTTACCATATTGTTATTATATCCGAGAACCGGCATATCGTAAGGCACGGCACGCACGGACTGGTAACCCTCATGGATAAATTTCGTCCTTCCATTGCCTGCCATCTCAGAACGCACATAACCGCCAAACTTCACCTGAAACGTATGCTCCGGGCGGCGCAGCTCAAAGGGATAGCCGTCTTTCAGCCAATTGTCCGGCACTTCCACCTGAAAACCATTCTCAATTTTCTGGCGGAACAGGCCGTAACGATAACGGATTCCACAGCCATACGCCGGATAACCCAGGGTAGAGAGGGATTCCATAAAACAAGCCGCAAGCCTGCCGAGACCGCCGTTTCCAAGCGCGGGATCGGGCTCCTCGTCCTCAATTACATTCAAATCAAAGCCGATTTCTTCCAGCGCTTCCTTGACCTCTGTATAAGCAGTCATATTAATCAGGTTATTTCCCAATGCTCTTCCCATCAGGAACTCCATGGACATATAATACAGAATCTTGGGGTCTTCCTTCTCAAACGTCTTCTGCGTGGCAAGCCACTGGTCAATAATTACATTCTTGACTGCATTGGACACTGCCTGGTATACCTCCTGCTGGGAAGCTTCCTCCAATGTCTTGCGGTAGAGATTCTTTACGTTGTTCTTAATCTCCTGAATAAATTTTTCCTTGTCAATTATCCTTTTCATAGCCATCTCCTTTTTTTCTGGTGCATGCATATTGGACAGACGAATTAAATTACGCCTCAAAGGGCAATTACGTCTGTTGCTTATACCTTTTCCACTCCGAGCACGACATGTTCTCCGTTGATATTCCATTCTTTCTCATATCCTTTTATCTGCGTGCCGTCAATCTGCCCGGCAAGTACTTCTGACTGTATCTGAGCGCCATGCTTGGCAAAGATTGTCTCAATCTTCTCCCCTGCACGGTAAGAAACAATAATTTTATCCATGACCTCAAATCCGGCCTCCTTGCGCATCGTCTGTATCTTACTTATCAGCTCGCGCACAAATCCTTCCTCTAAAAGCTCCGGCGTCAGATTCGTATCGAGTACCACGGTTACCTCATTATCGCCCTCTGTCACATAACCTTCCTGCTGTGTCATGGTAATCAGAAGGTCCTCCTCACATAATACAACTTCTGCATTTACGCTGTCAAGGGTAAGACTACCCTTAGCCTTCAACTCTGCATACGCCTTGTTGCCGTCAAGCTCAGAGAGCGCCTGCTGAATCTGCTTTAAGAATTTGCCGTATTTCGGCCCTACCGTGCGCAGTTGAGGCTTAAAGGTATAATCCGTAAAGCTGCTGACGTCCTCTGTGAAATCCACTTTTTTCACATTCAGCTCTTCTGCAATGATTTCCCTGAAAAACTCCGGCAACTCATAGGGGGCTTTGACAAACATCTGCCCGATTGGCTGGCGGTTCTTAATGTTAGCGTTATTGCGGCAGGCTCTGCCCATCACTACAATCTTCAATACCGCATCCATATTCTTTTCCAGCTCTTTATCCACCATAGACGTATCAGCAACCGGGAAATCGCACAGATGTACGCTCTCCGGTGCAGATTTATCAACGCTGCATACCAGATTGCGGTAAATGTCTTCTGTCATAAATGGAATCATGGGGGCGGCCAATTGGCTGACTGTCACCAAAGCCGTATACAAGGTCATGTATGCATTGATCTTATCCTGTTCCATGCCCTTTGCCCAGAAACGCTCCCTGCTCCTTCTGACATACCAATTGCTCATGTCCTCCACAAACTCCTGCAAAGCCCTTGCTGCCTCAGGAATCCGGTAGTTACCCAGATCATTGTCCACTTCCGCTACCAACGTATTCAGCTTGGACAAGAGCCATTTATCCATCACAGATAATTTATCATATTCTAATTTGTATTTCGTCGCGTCAAATTCGTCAATATTTGCATAGAGAATGAAAAATGCATAGGTATTCCACAGCGTTCCCATAAACTTGCGCTGTCCCTCCTGCACGGCTTTGCCATGGAAACGGTTGGGCAGCCAGGGCGCGGAATTAATGTAGAAATACCAGCGGATGGCATCTGCACCGTAAGTCTCCAATGCCTCAAAGGGATCTACGGCGTTGCCTTTGGACTTACTCATCTTTTGTCCATTTTCATCCTGTACATGCCCTAATACGATAACGTTCTCATAGGGCGCCTTGTTAAACAGCAGCGTAGACTCGGCAAGCAGCGAATAGAACCACCCGCGGGTCTGATCCACCGCCTCTGAGATAAACTGTGCCGGGAACTGCTGTTCAAAGAGTTCTTTATTCTCAAATGGATAGTGATGCTGCGCAAAAGGCATGGCCCCGGAGTCAAACCAACAGTCGATTACCTCCGGTACGCGGTGCATCTGCCTGCCGCACTGCGGACACGTAATCGTCACAGCATCTATATAGGGACGGTGCAGTTCAATTTCCTGCGGGCAGTTGTCAGACATCTCTTTGAGCTCTGCAATGCTGCCGATGGAATGCATATGTCCACACTCGCACTCCCAGATATTTAACGGCGTTCCCCAGTAACGGTTACGGGAAATACCCCAGTCCTGTACGTTCTCCAGCCAGTCGCCGAAACGGCCCTTGCCGATACTCTCAGGAATCCAGTTAATCGTATTGTTATTGCGGATTAAGTCATCCTTGACTTCCGTCATCTTGATAAACCAGGATTCTCTTGCATAGTAGATGAGCGGCGTGTCACACCGCCAGCAATGTGGGTATTCATGCTCAAATTTGGGTGCGTCAAACAATAATTTCTGATCTTCCAAATCCTGTAAGATCATGATATCCGCTTTCTTGCAAAATACGCCTGCATAAGGCGTGCCCTCGGTCAACTCACCCTTACCGTTCACAAACTGCACGAAAGGTAAATCATAGTCCCTGCCCACTTTGGAGTCATCCTCACCGAACGCCGGCGCAATGTGGACGATTCCCGTACCGTCCGTCATCGTAACATAAGTGTTGCAGGTAACAAAGTGCGCTTTCTTGTGCTGCTTTGCCGCAGCCTCGCCTGCACAGGCAAACAAAGGCTCATACTCGCAGTATTCCAAATCTTTTCCTTTATAAGTTTCCAGGACTTCATACGCTTTCTCTCCGGCTGCCTGCTGCTCCTTGTCAAGCAGTGTGGCAAGTACTTTGTCCAAAAGAGCCTCCGCCAGATAATAAGTATAGCCGTCCGCCGCCTTTACTTTGCAGTAAGTCTCCTCAGGATGCATACAGAGCGCAAGGTTCGAGGGCAGCGTCCAGGGCGTCGTCGTCCAGGCAAGGAAGTAAGCATCTTCGCCAACTGCCTTAAAGCGGACAATAGCCGAACGTTCTTTTACCGTCTTATAACCCTGCGCAACCTCCTGTGCGGAGAGCGGCGTGCCGCAGCGCGGGCAGTACGGCACAATCTTGAAACCTTTGTACAATAATTTCTTGTTCCAGATTTCTTTCAACGCCCACCACTCGGACTCAATAAAATCATTGTGGTAAGTGACGTAAGGATTATCCATGTCCGCCCAGAAACCAACTGTGCCGGAGAAATCTTCCCACATGCCCTTGTATTTCCAAACGCTCTCTTTACATTTATCTATAAACGGCTCCAAACCATACTCTTCAATCTGCTCCTTGCCGTCAAGCCCCAAGAGCTTCTCCACTTCCAACTCGACCGGGAGGCCATGCGTGTCCCAGCCTGCCTTACGCGGAACCATCTTGCCCTTCATGGTCTGGTATCTCGGTATCATGTCCTTGATCACGCGCGTCAGCACATGTCCGATATGCGGTTTGCCGTTCGCCGTAGGCGGCCCGTCGTAGAATGTGTAAGTTTCTCCTTCCTTACGGTTCTCCATGCTCTTGCCAAAAATATCGTTCTCTTTCCAGAACTGTTCTGTCTGCTTCTCTCTTTCCACAAAGTTTAAATTCGTCTCGACTTTGCTATACATTGTGATTCTCCTTTCGTGCGATTGTTCAAATTATAAAGCCTGCCCTTCCCTTTTGTCAAGGGACGGGCAGGCTTTTATCCTGTAAAAGACAAGAAATCAGCAATACTACCATTTCAGCAGCCAATAAAATAATCAGTGCAAAAACTATGGGCGGCATTGTGCCAACTACTCCTGCAAGCAGAAGCATTACTGCCGGTACGATATATTTCCGGGGATGGCGCCACAAATCGCTCTCAATTTTCCACTTCTGAATCGGGTAAAACCATTCCAAAAGAACAGAAAAAACTGCACTTTGTATAGCGAAAAAAACAGCGGCGGCAATCATCCAAACAGTAACGCCGCCTATCTGGATTTGCCAACTACAAAGGAAAATCACATCTGCGGTTATGTTACATGAGAAAATGAATAAACAATAGGGTACGCAAAAAGTTTTCTTTTGTCCGGGCAGAAAACGCACCGCCCGCCCTAAAGCATGGTCGCAGGATAACAAAATGCAGACAGGCGTATTTAAAGAAAGAATCGCAAAACCAACCGGGATAACAAACCGGCTTTCCATTTGCCTGAAATATATGGGTAATGCACAAGCCGCACACCACATAATCACAGTATTCACCAAATAATTTTTATGGCTTTGCAAATACCGGAAGAAATAAATCCATACCGAATAATGTCTGCATCCCCTTACGGTTAATTTGTTTTTCGTTTCCTGAAGATAGAAAGCGTATCCGTCCGCGCTTTGCAACACCAAAAGCGCCAAGGCGCTGTTGGCTGATATTATTGGAATAAACCACAGTTTATCCGCCCCCAAAAAGATAGCGGCGAATACGCCGGCACTCCAGAAAGTTCCCACAAACCAATATCTTTTCAAAGAGAAAATAGCGGCAGTCATAAGGATCGCATTTAATGCGCAAAGAATACTGCCTGAGATTTCTGCCGGGTTCCATACTGACACAGCCAGTAAAACCGCCAACAGAGACGCTGTTTTCGTCAAAAAAGCATAAATACCCATTGCAGCCACATATGAGAAAACAAATTCCCGCCCCTCAAAGGGGAGCATCACCATATTCTGCATATGGGCAGCGTTATCTTCTGAAGAGAGAGCCTGCCACATTACGCCTGCGGTAAAGGTACTTATCATCAGATACAAAATAAACGGTGCAATTTGGACTTGGAAACCGGCCAAATATAATCCCCAAAAAATAATCAGATTGATAAAGATTGTCCGTGGCAGTCTCTCATATTTGGCGCCAAATAATTTTTTACAAAATACTTCAAATATCATTTTCATAACACAGAGCCCCCCGAATGCCTGCGGCGTTAATCTGCCCGCCTTCAAATGCCTGACGAATTTGCCCGTCTTCCAAAACAAATACACGGTCAGAAGTCAGCGTGATACTTTCCAAAATATGAGAAGAAAACAGGACGGTACCATACTCTTTGTAACCGGCAATTTGTTTATACAGATATTCCGTACTTTCAAAGTCCAATCCGTTCACCGGCTCATCGAGCAAAAGCAGTTCTGGTTTTAATGAAAAAGCAGTAATCAGAAAAGCTTTTTTTCGGTTGCCGGTTGAAAGGTCTTTTAATAAAACATCTGCATAATCTTCAAAGTGAAATCCTTTTATCAATTCTGAAACATCCGGCAGTTCTTTCCTATATGCTGAGAAAACATAAGAAAGATATTCCCGAAAGGTAAAATACTGAAAGGAATTATCCTCGGCAAACACAGTATATCGGCAACGTTTAAAATTCTGTTCCCTAAGTTTTATGGCACGTCCACAAAACCAGATACCATCGGAACGAAAAGTGGGGAGCAGGCCGGATAACACTTTCATAAATGTTGTTTTTCCGGCGCCATTTAGTCCTATCAGGCCCACAACCTCATGTTCCGCCAATTCCAAAGAGAATGACCGGAGCGCCATTTTTTCTCTGCTGTACCATGTGTTTAAATTTTTTACCGTCAACAAAGGTATACTCACTTTACTTCCCCTCCTTTGTTATCCTTTTCCTTTTTCCATGCGGCATAAGCCGAATACAGGAATCCCCCGCCTAAAATGACATAAGGGACAGCCATTTCAAAGTTACCGGATATGATGCTTACAACAGCAGCCGCCAGCCAGATGAAACCTACAATTCCACGAATATATATATGACGCATAATCTTTACCTCCTCGAATGGTTCTTTCTTTGTTGTGTCTATATCATAGCTTAAAAAATGTGAATATGCGCAAGTGTCCGTAAACGGTAGGTTTTTGGCTACGAAAAAAGGCTGCCGCCTCACGAATTTTTATTCGTTAAAGCGACAGTCCCTTCTCATTACATGCCTCTTATTCAACCGATACGCACTGATAAGATAACGTGGCGACAACCCTGAATCTATTGTCATCATAAGACGTCTGCACCATGCCATCATATTTTTCAGCGGCCGTCTGGGCGCTTTTTAGTCCCCACCCATGCAATCCCTTTCCATCTTTTGAAGTTTTCAGCGTCCCGTCTTGTTGTATGGGCGGCGTGAAAAAACTATTCTCCACCTTTATGATAAGCATTTGATTAATACGGCGAATGGTAAGCTGGATAAATCTCTGTTCTGGCGCCGGTATCTGTTTGGCGGCTTCCAGGGCGTTATCCAACAGATTGCCCAATATAGCGCATAAATCTGCACTTCGGAGATTTGTATGACGGGGAAATTCTGCCTGTACCTGATACTCTATCCCATTTTCTTCTGCGGTTACAGCTTTGCTGTTTATGAGATAGTCTACGGTTTCATCTCCCGTCCACACCGTATCAGTCATTTCCCTCACAGGCGTTTGTAATTCGTCCAAATATTGCATGGCTTCCTCTGTCTTACTATGCAATAGCAATTGACGCAGTGCGCCAATATGATTATGGAAATCATGAAACAGTTTTGCATTGATTGCATAAGCGTTGTTCAAAGTGGTATAATCACGCTCTAACAACTCCGCCTGCTCAGATTTTAGTTTTGCCAGTTCCTTTTCCACTTGATACTGCCTATTCATATTGAATACCAGAACAAACACCATTAAGACAACTGACAACAGCGTCCACATGTCCAATGTATCATCAGCAATCGTAAGAATCTTCTGTTCGGACAAGGTTACGGCTGCAAAAAAGCCTGCGAGGGCAATCACGGAAGCGAAACGGAACGCTTCTTTGCCCTCTATATGCGGATGTTTCCAAAGATACCATAGGAACGCAATCAACAGCAAATAGAGACACCAGGCCGCAATTTGTCCATTTCCCGTCTCAGAGCTGAGAAAGGCCGGAGAACGGAATATCACACCGAGCCATGCCGCTAAGAGGAATTGCCAAAATGAAACCGCAATCTCATAAAAAATCCCCACAAACAGGCTCATCCGGGTATCCGCTTCTTGAAAATAACCAGCGCAGACCACAATCAAAACCGTTTCTAATATCATACGGTAATAATCCGGCAGTCCTGTCACGGAAAACACGATAGAAATAACGGCTGCGCCACCCAAAACCGCCGCTATACTTTTCTTTCCCGGTTTTTGGGTAGAAAGCAGCCGAAAAATCAGGAACAGGCAGACAATAGACCGCACGCCGCCGCCTATAAAATTTGAGAATAAAAGAAACCAACCCATCATATATGCGTTCCCCAATAATGGTTAATCTGTGACTTTACCTCTTGTAAGTGCGCACGGCTTATGGGGAGTGACACGCCATTTTTCAGAATAGCCATACCATCTTTAATTTGCATAATGTGTATCATGTTTACGATACAGCCCCGGTCAATATAAATAAATTCTTCTGCGTTCAATTCCCCATAAACCTGCTGCAAACTTTTGCGCACCTTAGATACCCCGCCGGCAGCGGAAATACACGCGTTTTTCCCATCTCTCTCAATGTAATAAATCTCCTTATAGGGGATTTTTTCAAGGCGGCTGTTTGTTTGAATCGTATAGGCTTTTCCATCTTCCAACTCAATAAGTTTCAATGCGTCTTGTATCGCAGAGAAGAGCCGTTTCTCAATATCGTCTTTCGGCACATACCGAAAAACAGACAGTTCAAAAGCGTCTATTGCATATTCAATGTGTGAAGTAATAAAAATAATTTTCACATTCGGCAGATAAGGTTTTATCTTCTGTGCAATCTCCATGCCGGTATTTCCCGGCATTTCTATATCCAACAAAATCAAATCAAAGAAAAAACCATCTTCCGTAATATCATAAAGCAGATTATCGCTCGTAGTATAGGCAATGATTTCACCTGCACTATTGCATTGTATTAAGCAGGTTTCCGCAATCTTTTTATGCGCCGCAACTGCGTTGCCGTCATCATCACAAATTGCCATGCGTAACATTCTATCACCTCGCTCGTAAGTGATATTGTACTACTTTTTCATGGAGTTTTCAAATACAAGAATATAACTGTGGATGCCGGATATGAAAGCCGGGAAAACTATTTATACCTCTATTCCGCATCCGGCGCTTCTTCTTTCACCAAATCATAATGTACGCCGTCAAGCTCTATACTGACCAGCGCGCCAGGATCATCTATCGGCATGATCTTGTACCACTCTTCCCTGTCCACATTAAACTGGCCTGAACAAATCAACAAATCTGACGAATAAGAACCCTCTGTATCGTCAAAAAACGGCGGAACATATCCCATATCCAGCTTGGAGCCGTCATTCATTCTTAATGTTAATGGAATTCCCTCAAAATACACAAACCCTTCACGGTCACTTTCATCCTCTCCTTTTTCTGCCAGAAAACCCTCGCTGAACTTAAGATGCAGCGTGCCGTCTTTATCCATCCATTCCGCGCTAATTCCGTGATCCTTCCCAAAAATAGCATAGGAAAGCCTGGAGACAACCAAGCATCTCGGCTCATAATACTGGCTTGGAGATTTTTCACCAACCAGCCGGTAGGAAACCGACGCAAGGTTACTGACTATTTTTACTGCTCCGATGCCCTGGCTCTTATACATAGGATAATACATCGTCACCAGCTGGTCTTTAAGTTGGAATTTTCCATTATTATTTTCATAATAAAGCGCAAAATGCCTCTCCTTTTCTGTGGCCTGCTCTTTTTGTTCTAACAACGCCCAGCCCCCTGTAACATTCGGAAATCTTATGCTTTCTCCATCAAATTTCTGCTCTTTGAGCCATTTCTCCCCTTCTGCATCGAGAGCTTCATAACAGATATTGCAATACACGCAAGAGCCATCAGAAAGCATCTCGCGAATCTGCATTCTGACATGCCCATATTTCCCCTCATCCTCATACACGTTCTGCGCTATGCCCTGGCTCACACCTGCACTCGCCCCCGCATAGAAGAACTCTTTCAAAAATCCCCTTAGCTGTTCTGCCCAGCTTGTCTGCGGAATTAAAATAACAAACAGAAGAACCGCCGCTGCAATGCTGGCTGTTATTTTCAGCCCTGCCCAGCTATGTTGCTTCTTGCCCCCTGCCGCTGCTTTCTTCTCAATTTCGTCCCACATCCAGTCCTGTGTTTCCCTGCCGGGCATGATCTCTTCTTGCATTTTCTTGTAATCCTGCTTCATATTCACCACGCCTTTCCTATCTTTTTTTCTGAATGGTTTGCTGAGATTTTCTGTAAATTATCCTCTGGAACCTTTACCCGTTCTTCCCCCGCTTGCAGTTCCATCTGTAAAATCTTGCGCGCCTTCGCCAGGCGACTCCTGACCGTAGAAGCGTTGACATGGAGCATTCCCGCAATCTCCGCACTGCGGTATCCTTCAAAATAATACAGATACACTGGCAGACGGTATTTCTCTTCCAATTCCTCCACCATGCGCAGCAGCAGATTGTCCGTTTGCTCTTTCCCTTTGTCGTGGACGGACGCATCAAATGCGACCTGTTTCTTGCGCCAACATCTTCTGAGCTGACTCTTGCAGCAGTTCGACGCCGTGACTATCAGCCATGCCTTTGCCTTCTCCTCATTATCATAATGGAAGTCCCCCTGCAACAGACGCAGGAAGGTTTCCTGGACCATATCGCAGGTGTCCGCCTGATTCTTCATATAGAGAAAGCAGACGCTGTATACTGCGGCAAAATATTTGCGATATAACTCCTCTGCTTTTTCCATCTGCATATTCCTCACTCCCTCCTCCTACCGGATATTACTTTATAGTTTCTTTGCTATCAATTAGAGCCACGCGCTGCATGGTTTGTAAACGTTTACATATATAAAACTCCTCAGAACAGTATTTTGTCCACAAATAAAAAAATATTATTATCTTAGATAAAGCAGGTAAGTCCGCATCAACTTCCTTTCACACTATAGCGTGACAGGGTCTTTCCTATGTAAGATAAAAGGCTACCGCACCAAAAAACGGTACAGCAGCCTTTTTAAACTTATCATTAATCAATTGAAAGCCTATCTTACTTATGAAATTTTAATAAGTCCGATAATTATTCATATCCTCCATATTCTGCAACATATCGTAATAATCCCGATAATAATTGCGGTAATAATCATTGAAACTTCCACTCGTGTCCATGACCGCTCCCATTATCATAAAAATTATCATAAACACCAGCCCAACAGCGGAACATATAATACCGGCAATCGCCATACCCTTTCCCGTTCCCTTTTTCAGCTGTAAGACACCCATAACAATCGAAACAACCGCCAGCGGCACGCTCGGAAAACAGCAGCAACAAGTAACCAAAGACAGGATTCCACAGATTAAGGAAGCAATGCCATACCCCTGGCTCTCGTCCTGTCTGCCCGCATCATATTGGCTGTAGACCGGCTCTGCATAACCGGAAAGCGGGGTCTGCTGGTTCTGCCCCTCATAATATTGATTGTAACCTGGCTGCTGGTTATAACCAGGCTGCCCATACGCTTCCTGCTGATTATAGCCGGATTGTCCGCTATAGCCTGACTGATTACTGCCATAATTAGCTTGTTGATTAAAATTCTGCTGATTATCGCCATAACCGGGCTGTTGATTCAAGTCCTGCTGATTATAGCCAGGCTGCTGACCGTATACCGGCTGCTGCGTCTGTTTCTGTAAGGTTACACTCGATTCTAGGCCTGAATCCGGCTGCCCAGACTCTTTGTTCAAACTTACGCCTGATTGCTGGCCGCTATTCTCAAACGTATTATTTTCTTCACTCATGTAAAACTCCTCCTGCTTTTCATTCTTTATTTCCAGTCATTAATCTGATTATAACAGACCTCATTTTATAATACAAGAAATATCCTGCACAAACCGGGACTTGCCAAATATGGCCGCGGGCAGTATAATACGCTAGTGTGATAAATAACCATAACAACTTACTGATTTGAGAAAGAGGGATATTTTTATGAAAACGAAACGTGAAGATATACGCAACATTGCCATCATCGCCCACGTAGACCACGGAAAGACAACGCTGGTGGACGAGCTCTTAAAACAGAGCGGCGTATTCCGCGCCAACCAGGAAGTGCAGGAGCGCGTGATGGATTCCAATGATATTGAGCGGGAACGCGGGATAACCATCCTCTCCAAAAATACCGCTGTATTTTATAAAGATACAAAAATTAACATCATCGACACCCCCGGACACGCAGATTTCGGCGGCGAAGTAGAGCGCGTGCTCAAGATGGTGAACGGCGTCGTCCTAGTTGTGGACGCCTTCGAGGGCGCAATGCCGCAGACAAAATTTGTGCTGATGAAAGCGCTGGCTTTAGACCTTCCGGTAATTGTATGTATCAACAAAATTGACCGCCCGGAAGCACGTCCTGACGAAGTGATTGACGAAGTATTAGAGCTGTTTATGGATTTGGACGCCTCAGACGAGCAGTTAGACTGTCCCTTTATCTATGCATCGGCAAGAGACGGCTATGCCGTAAAAGATTTAAATGATGAAAAGAAAGATATGACGGCCCTTTTTGAGACTATTTTGGAATATATTCCTGCGCCAGAGGGCGACCCGGACACCAGCACCCAGGTGTTAATCAGTACGATCGACTACAATGAATATGTCGGCCGTATCGGCGTTGGAAAAGTGGATAACGGCTGCCTGAAAATCAATCAGGACGCCGTAGTGGTAAACCACCATGAGCCGGACAAGCTGCAAAAAGTGCGTATCAGCAAATTATATGAATTTGACGGGCTGAATAAGGTCGATGTGAGCGAAGCGAAAATCGGCTCCATCGTTGCTATCTCCGGCATTGCAGATATCCATATCGGAGATACCATCTGCTCCCCGGAAAACCCGGCCGCGATTGACTTCCAGAAAATCTCTGAGCCCACGATTTCCATGAACTTTGTTGTCAACGACAGCCCGCTTGCCGGACAGGAAGGTAAATTTGTGACTTCGCGCCATATCCGTGACCGCCTGTTCCGCGAGCTCAATACGGACGTCTCTTTGCGCGTGGAAGAGACCGACAGCCCGGACTGCCTGAAGGTCTCGGGAAGAGGAGAGCTGCATCTGTCGGTACTGATCGAGAATATGCGCCGCGAAGGCTATGAGTTCGCCGTCAGCAAGGCAGAGGTATTATTCCACACAGATGAAAACGGCAAACGTACTGAGCCCATGGAACTTGCATATGTGGATGTCCCGGATGAATTTACCGGTTCAGTCATCGAGAAATTAAGCCAGCGCAAGGGAGAACTTCGTAACATGGGACCTATCAGCGGCGGTTACACCCGTTTAGAATTTAATATCCCCTCCCGAGGGCTCATCGGCTACCGCAATGAATTCATGACAGATACGAAAGGCAACGGCATAATCAACACCATTTTTAACGGTTACGAACCCTACAAAGGAGATATTGCTTACCGCAAGCAAGGTTCCCTGATCGCCTTTGAGACCGGCGAATCCGTGACCTATGGACTGTTCGGGGCACAGGACCGCGGCACTTTATTTATCGGCGCCGGGGAAAAAGTCTATGCCGGAATGGTAATTGGACAGAGCGCCAAACCGGAGGATATTGAAATCAATGTGTGTAAGAAAAAACACCTTACCAACACTCGTTCGTCAAGCGCCGATGAAGCGTTGACCTTAACGCCGCCTAAAATCCTCAGTCTTGAACAAGCGTTGGAGTTTATAGATGCAGATGAACTCTTGGAAGTCACACCGGAAAGCCTGCGTATCCGCAAGCGCATTTTGGACCCCACCCTGCGCAAGCGGGCAGGATTTAAGAAATAGACCTAAATTGCTCCTTGTTGAGAAGAATCAAGATAATTGTTTCTCTTCAGCAAGGAGCATTTTTTCTATCAATTTAAAATTTACATTAGATGTTCATAGAAATGTTTTTATTTACTTGATACTTGCAATGCTTCCAGGGCAATTTTTTCCAGCTGGTCTTGTGTGGTTGTCAATTTCATTTCTGCCTCTCTCTGCCGGGACTCTATCTCTTCGTAAGCCTGATCGGTCTGGACATTGTCTTTCAGCAGTCCTTCCACTTCCTCAAACGGCTGTACCGCGTGCTCAGAACGCTCTAAACAGCGCATCACCAGCAGATTTTCGCCGATTGCAAAAGGCTCGCACACTTCTCCCTGCTGCATCGTGGATGATGTCAGCCAGCGCTGCATATATGCGCCGCTTTTGCCTTCCTGCATATTCTGGGATGACATCTCAAGCTCGTAAAAACTAATATATGGGTATTTTTCGGTAAGATACTGCAAGTCTGTATTCTCCTTCATCTCCTCTGCCACCTGCCATATCTGCCCGTTGTCTGATTCCGCCTGCGTTGTCTGCGTATTTGATGATTCCGCCTGTGATGGCATTCCATTCCCTGATTCTGTCATCGTTTCGGCAACCAACATTTTAACGCGCACGTCGCTCGTGTATGCCTGCTGATTCTCCTCATAAATCTTTTGCAGCTCTTCCGCTGAAACCTCATGCTTTTTTTTCAGCGCTTCCAGCACTTCGTATTCCAGCTGCGTATACACATAATCGTAATATTCGCGCATTTGAAATGAAGTCATTCCATACACATTGTCCCCGGATTCATCCGCCGCTCCACGCCTGTCGTTATCACCGTCCATCTGCGCGGCTAACGTCCCATAATCTGTCTTTGCGTCCATGCCTAAATCTGCGGCAAGCTGCACAATAGTCTTTTTCTCTTTTAATTCTTCCTCCGCAAGCTGCATAATCTGATCTAAAGGCCGCTCCCCCGTCTTCCCGGATGTCCAGAAATCCTCACGGTTAGCTGTGTCCGTATCGTACTGCCGCTTAATTTCAGACTCATAATCGCCAAGAATCATCTGATATTCCGCTTTCACAACGGTCTGCCCTGCAATCTCCATGACAACATCACTGTCTTTCACAGTCTTTGTGCCGCAGCCTATCACTGCTGCGGCACAAAAAACTGCTGTCATGCACAGGATGTTTCTCGCATACCTGTTTCGCATACTGACTCTTCCTTACTTAATTTTTTTACTCTGTACAACCTTACTCCATGCCCCATTAAAAGTCTTAGTCTTTCCATTTACTTTAACTTTCTTATAGGCACGGACGCGTACATAATATCTCTTGCCTTTTTTGAGCTTCTTAATTGTGGTGGAGGTCGTCTTTGCTTTCTTGACAGTCGCTTTCTTAACGCCCGATTTAAAGTTCTTCTTTAAACAGCACTGTACCTCATATCCGTCCGCCTTGGCGTCCTTTTTCCAGGCTGCTTTCAAGCTCTTTTTCCCCGGTTTTAACTTACTCTTAACCAGCAACGCCTGTTTCGGATTAACTATAATAGTCACGTTGGCTGTCTTCTTGTTATATTTCGCTGTCTCCGATGCGGTAATTGTGATGGTGCACTGGCCAATGCCCTTGACTTCCACCTTACCTGTCTTCTTGTTATAATTTGCTACCTTTGTATTAGAGCTCTTATAAGACAGCTTTCCATCTCCAGTCTTTACCTTTGCATTCAGTTTGAACGGTTTATCACCATATGCTTTCGTATAGCTCTTGGTACAGGTAATCGTTTGATTGCGTTTCTGCGGTTTCACCGGAGGTTTTTCCGGCGTTTCGTCCCCGCTTCCCGGCATTAGTCCTAGATAAGCCAATGCCAGCGCTCTGCGGGCCTTATTTATTTGGGCTGTATCTGTGCTGCCGCCTTTCAGCAGAGCTTCCGCAGACGCCAACGCTGTCTGGAATGTCTGCCAACTGTCTTTGGAATATGAATTACCTGCTGTCTGACTCTTATAAAATGCAGTCCACTCCTGCAAATCCTTGGGGACTACAGGTTCTTTAAACGTGACATTTGCGCCAGATTTCCACCGATAGACTGCAATCTCTGAAACATTACAAGCCGCGCTGCTGTCTCCCTCCGGCACTGCATATTTAATATACCGATAAGAAGTATTGTTGGGTACATCAAACCGGGAGGCATACACATTCGTCAAAACTTTCTCAGCCGGAGCGTCTGAAATCGTGCAGAGCTTCGTCCAGTCCTGTCCGTCGTTCGATCCATAGAAAGATGCGCCGGTACACCGATCCGCAAAACCGTTCCTTGGCGCATAGCCAAAGCCCGCAATATTCTCCGCTGTTCCAAGGTCAATCTGTATCCATCCATCCGCTACACCGTCAAAAAAAGTGTCAAAATTATTATCAACAACATTCTGCGGAATATCCGTCGTGCCATCGTTCCATGGAGCGCTTCCGGTTACCATGTCCGCCTTCAATGCGACTGTCTCTACACTGCCCTTATTCGCTTCCATCACGGAATCATTTTCTGCATATATTCCGGGAAGGATTTGATTTTTGATGACCTTCTCCGGCATCTCATAATTCTGTTCTACATCATATTCCGTACCCTCAACGACAAATGTGGTAATGGAATTGGCCGACAAATCGACTTGAAGCTGCCTGTTGACCGAATCAGCAATGATCGAGGCATCTGACGATACATCTTTCCAGTTCTCGCCGCCATCAAGTACGCCGCTGGTGCGGTACGCCTTCACTGTGCTTCCCATAGATTTAAACTTGCTGAGGTCAAACTCCCAGGTCTTCTCGGAATCGGAAGTATTGATCGCCACAATGACGGTTTTCTTCCCCTGGGGATCATAAGCAATCAATGAATTCGCCTCGTCGCTTGTACCCATAATGGTATATCCTGGACGGATGTACCTTGAGAACTGTCCGTAAGCATAATATTTCTTTGTCGGAATGATTACCTCATTATTATGGTCGGCAATGGCAATTCCCCAGTAACCAGCCTTAGAAGGATCATACATAACCGTACCATCATCGTACGTCATGGTCTTCATTTCCTCCAGGCTTTCTTTGGCGTCGTATTTGGAAGTACTGTTTCTATCTATATGGACATCAATCGCATTCCACATAATCCATGCAGATGCCTTGAGGCCGTTCAGATCCGTGATAATTCTCTGGGCAAAGCACAGCGCCGGAGCCATCTCGCCGGCGTTCGTCCCCGCCGTCTTACCTACGTCTATCTCGGACATCCATAAATTCTTGCCTTCCCTTTCTGCCAAGGCGCATAATTCGGCACGTTTAGAACCTCCATATGTATGGGTATCAATCCGTTTTATAATATTTTTTGCATCAGCCGACAATTTATTATAAGAACTGATTGCCGTGTCAATACTAGTCTCATCTGTGCCGCAGATGATTAGATTGCCGAGTACTCTCTTCACATTCTCATCTGTTGCATTTTTGAGCTGCCTTTGCAACTCCGCATTAAATTCAACAATTATCGTAGATTCGGAATTACCCTGGTCAAAATGGCATCCTTCCTGCTTGGGACTGTTCGCTCCCCAATAATTTGTAAAGGGCTCGTTCATCGGCGTAGTGCTTGTGAAGTCCACCAGGCCCTCTTTTGCCCAATGCACAATCACATCCGCCATATAAGCGGCGAAAGCCTTGTAGCAGTCTGCCCTCAAGTTATCCTCACTAGATTTCACGGCTCCCGAACTGCACCCGCTGTTCGTCATGAAGTACGGCGGGGAATTGGAAAACGCCTCAGCGATAAAGTCCTCTCCGCTTGCTTTCATGGCCGCGCTGAGAATTGCCAACTGGCGATTATCTGCCGTCCAGTTATAATTCCATGCATAGCCGCTTGTCTCATCTGCCCTGGCATAATTGGCCGTATAGTACGCCAGATCGTGCTCTTGCAGATTCATTTTGGTTACATCTTGACAATATCCGGGGACTGCCGAATCGGAACGCTCAATATGTGCATCGTGGAGGAATTCATTCTCCTCCGCGTACTCTCCGCCGGTTACATTGTCGCCACCGCCTACATTATAACGCCCGATATTCATATCCAGCCCATCGTCACTGTAAAATTTTGCCGCCGCTTCACTCGTAAGCTTCTCGCTATAGCCCAACCGGTTTGCCCACCAGCACAAGGACGTACCCCAGCCCTGAAACTCACCAAGCCCGTCAAAATTCGTATCATGAAATGTAGATGCTTTGCCGGGGATCATTTCTATCGTTGCATCTATGGCGGCTCTTTCTGCCGCCTTTACCTGACGAACCCCATCCACCGGCAATGCTGTCAGGATCAGCGCCGCTGCAAGCGCAGCGCTGATACCTTTCTTCAATCCTCCCACTTTCCAGTCTCCTTTTCCTTATCAGACAGTTTTTCGTACTG
>CAJUTD010000013.1:0-2649 GCA_910589635.1 uncultured Lachnospiraceae bacterium
AGCTAACCGATATAAGGTAGAATATGGCACTTTTACCAAACGAAAGGTCAAACATGTTTCTACAAACAGCCTTACGGTCTCAGGTTTGCAGAAAGGCAAATACCAAGGCTGCATGATCAGAGCATACCGCCAGAGTGCGCAGGGTTACAAAACAGCCGGGGCGTATGCATTTGGGCATGGTGAAATTGCCTTGGTTCCTAACAAAAAGCTATCTATTACAGAATTGTACTTTTATCCAGACGAAGGAACGTTGGGCTTACGTCTGAGTTACGATTTTTATTCTCATAGTGAATGCCAGCTTTATACTGCTTATAAGAAAAAAGACACTAAAATCGCATACAAAGAAAATGACATAGAACTGGGAGAGACAGGCTTTGAGTTTAAAAAGAACGCTCTGAAATACGACAGTAAAACCCGCATCTATAAATATAAGATTCGCTCATTCAGGAAGGCAGATAACGGAAAGAAATATTCTCTCGGATGGACAGATTGGAAATATTTTACGAATACATTGAAAGCGTGGAAATTGAGGAATAAAAAGGGAGGGGGCATCGAAATCACCTGGAAAAAGGTGCTTGGAGCGGACGGATATAAAATCTATGCCCACACAGACAAGGAAGATATGGCCTACTATAGCCCCGAAAGCATGAAAAGCAAGTATTTGGTGGCAACGGTCAAAAATGGCAACACGGTAAAAGCCACATTTAAAAAATATCAAAAGAGGGCTTTGCAGCCAGGCAGGATGTATTATGCTTTTGTGGTTCCGCAAAAGAGGGTAAACGGAAAGTTGGTTCCCGTAAAGGTGACAAACTTCGGCGGTGATATTCCTCCAGACGGGATAAAGTATAGGAGAAAATAGGATGTTGCATTCGAGTTGGAGCACAAGGGACATCCATGACCCATCTCTGTTATCTCCTTTTCAAAAGGATTGCTAAGCCTGCCTTCCGGGCCATACACAAAATAGATTAGTTTCTCACAGTCTGGATGCTCCTTATATCTATCCACATCAATGATTAACTGGTCTCCGACATCCTTATCCGCCGATTCCTGTCTGATCTCCTCTGGAAAAATGGCAGTTCTTTCATTTTTCCAGAGGAAATCAACCCTTGCACTTTTTCCGGCATATGAGGGTGTCCATTCTTTTGCCCTTATATCAGCAAAATATAGGTGTAATAACGCATGGAGCAAATCCTGTACGTCATTTTCATCTTCTATTGACAAAGTTTTCCTGTTATCATGAGGGGTTCTGAACTGTCTCGCAATTTTATGAAACTCCATGAATATCCGTTCTAATATACCTTCGGCATCAATTTCAAAATATTTTTCCACATATTCTTTTACATCTTTTAAAGATTGGACACATGTTGCTGCCGCAACATATTCTGCACGGTTTGCTTTCACAAATACATCCTTAACATCTGTCCGCTCTTTTAAAAAAGAATTCAGGAAAATTAAGACCTTCGTTTTCCAGCTATTGGTTTCCATTGTCATAAACGGGCGCCAGTTCCTTTGTGCCATCCTCCCTGATAATGATGCCCCAGTTACTGTTATTACGGTCCGTATTGCCAATCAGAGCATCCACCACAAACATATTCCAGAAATGTTCCCGCACGCCGACCATGCCTTCTAGGAATGGGTGTTCCTGTATCGTCATCAGTATTTCATACAAATTCAACCCTGTGCCATTTGTCTCATTCCCACTGGAATCCAGAAATGGCGGGTCAAATGTTACCTTTATCTTGTCAAACTCATACAGCCTGTCGCCATCTGCCAGAAAATCGCCGCACGCCACAACTAAAGTCTCTGCTTTTTAACTTTTATTCAGTTTTTTTATAGAATTTTATTTATTTATCTATAACAATTTCAAATCAAATACTTCATAAGCTGCTATGTTCTCGAAAATGATTTTGTGGGATTCTATTTCTAATGACAATACCCCGTATGTCAAACATATAAAAAATCATGTTAACGCTTCCTGACAAAGTTGAATAAATTCCTCTACAGTTGTATCTAACGATTTATATTCAGGCCTTTGCAGGAGTTGCCCATAATATCTCTCTGCATCTTTTGTTTGCCTTAACAATACACAACAGTGGTATAAATATAGCAAAGCATTAAAAGAATATGATGTTTTGCTCTCCATTCGTTTCATTAAATTATTAGTGCAAAAGATGTCTTTTGTATCAATATTTCCGCAAAAAAACTCCAATATCGCTAAACGTCCTACATCAGATTCACTATATTGGACAGATTGTCGTAAAAACCGCCTGGCCGTTTCAACAGAATGTATAGATAACTCAATATATGCAGATAGGCGATATAATAATGTTGCTTTAGAGAATTGCTTAATTCCTTCAGAAACAATCCACCTCGCTGTATTTTCGCTTTTATCGTCACCGATTTGTTTCTCCTTTATTTCCAGCTGCGCCCATGCCAGCCATGTATTGCTGTCAGCATTGTGTTTCAGGCACGCTTCACGGAATATCCACCTTGCCGTATTATCACTTTCATAGTCGCCTACCTGATTCTCTCTCGCTTCCATCCGCGCCCATGCCAGCCATGTATTGCTGTCAGCATTGTGTTTCAGGCACGCTTCACGGAATATCCACCTTGCCGTGTTCTCACTTTCATAGTCGCCTGCCTGATTCT
>CAJUTD010000013.1:2749-36414 GCA_910589635.1 uncultured Lachnospiraceae bacterium
ATATCCACCTTGCCGTGTTCTCACTTTCATAGTCGCCTGCCTGATTCTCCTTCGCCTCCAGCTGCGCCCAGGCCAGCCATGTATTGCTGTCAGCATTGTATTTAATACATGCATTTCTCATAATCCATGCGGGCGAAAACGGTTCATCAATATTCCAAGATATTCCATTCGCCTGCAACAAATTACACCATTTTAATAAGAAATCATGATAAACATATCCTCTGTCAAAACATTTCTGATAAAAAAGTAATTGAACTTCTTCATCATTTATATAGGAAGGTAGCTGAAAAAAAGTCTTGGGTACTTTCAATTTAACTTCATCCAGAATCCTGTTTATAAGATATTCTTGAATTTTTAAACTTGTCTGTGACAAACCTTCTGAAAGCCGCACAATAGAATCCCAAGCAATCGTCTTAATACTGCCATAGGAATTTTGATATCTATTCAAATAAAATAGCATTAAATTCTCTAAAATACCATCTATTTCATCAAGTGACAGTAAGCCGGAGTCAGAAAATATTTCTTCATAAAATAATTTTGAAATCACACTATGCCTGGTTTGATATACATCGCCATTAAGTGATATTTCACGACATAATGCCCTATTTGCTTCCTTTGGTAAAATATTAATTTTATCGCATATTACTTTAAACTCCCTATAGATAAATCTGACATCGTACCTTTCAGACAGGACAATATGTGCAAGTAAAATCAATGCCTTATGAGATCTCTCGAATAAATTATTAATAATTTTGTACGCAATTTCATCTAATGAATTTTTATTATTAACTACCAATAACATAGCAGCATACAAAAAGCCATAGGCATTATTCTGGAACAAATCTTTTATCTCTTTTTTACTCTTAGAACAATTTAGATTTTCAATAATACATTCCGCAAAATGCCATGACTCTTTTATGCTTAGCTTTTGAATCGGAATTTCTAACACCGTTCTATCTGGAATCATAAGAGATGTTTTCATTAAATTCCATTCATTTTGACGCACCCCCAAAATCAATGTCTGCCCATTTTCAAAAACTAAATCTAAGAAGTGCTTAAATTTCATACTATTAGGTGGGTTATCCATTATAAAAACAGCTTTATCCGGAATATTATCCGGAAGTTTTAATGTACCATATCCACGGTAATAAAATATGGGAATCCCATCTAAAACCAACTTCGCAGATAATTGCATTAGTATAGTAGTTTTGCCTTCACCTCCTGGACCAACAAGGGCAAAAATTCCTCTATTAATTGCATGTTCATATAATTCATCCACAATCTCACGTATAACAATCCTGTTAGAAAAAGCTAGATTCCATTCACAACGGCTACCCCGCAAAAAATTAGACACATGAGAATCCTTTACATCTATCTTACCCCTTTCCAATATCGTATTATTTATTAACCAACAGCTGTCATTTTTATCTGCAACAAGAATTGATGATTTTTCTTGATATGGCTTTCGAAAATCATAGAAGTCACTACCATCCGGCTGAAGCTCAGCTTGATCCTGAGGATCCCATTTCATGTATTCAAGATCAACGCGACCTGTTTCTTCATTCCATACATGCCAAATCATTCCAAAATCTGAGTATGTATCACCTTCATCTGTTGAGCTTTTATATGAAATGATATTGGGAATAGTAACTGTAGAATATTTTTCACCAAATGGAATTCGATTTTTTTCTCCTACAGAATTTCTTTGATGTTTATCGCCACACAAATAAGCACTAATATATTCTTGCCGGAATATTGCAGATAATTGATTTCGATGATTAAATAACAAATCATAATAACTGTTATGCCCAATTGCAATACGTGGCAAATTATCCAAATTTAATTGTCTGCGAATATCATCAGATGTAACAGTAAGTGTATCAACCATCTGATCTTTCTTGGTAATTCCATCTGCAATGAGAGTTGTGTTTATATGAAGTAATTTCAGTTTATTTCTCCATGACCGGACATGGACGCAGACCGGAAGTTTTCCACAATCTGATGGATAAATATTTAATTTTTGGATAAACTCTATGTAATTATCATAACACGAAAGAAGGGTATCTATTCCAGTTTGAAGCATCATTGGATCGGACTTGACAGCTTGAACTGTTATCTTTCTATTATCCATTTGGGAATCAGGTATGGATATATCGTGATTCCCAGGAATTACAAAAACATCTTTATCAGGTTCAATACCCATGGCATCAAATAATTGTGGAAGAAATAGTTCCGCTTGAGTATAATCATGTTGAACAAAATTATGGAAATCACCTGTGATAACCAAAAGTTTTTGTCCATGGCTAATATGTTTAAGTTTCTCGCGGACAGAATATAATATAGCATTTTTCATATTGTTCCATTGTGGATCTATCACAAGATGCAAATCAGATATATGTAACAGATATATCATCACCAAACCCCTTTTCCTCTTTTGTTCAAAATAATTGTGCTAAGTTGCTTACACGGTAGCTTGCCAATACTGTGGCTTTATGTTATATTACATCTTGTTCAAGGTTACCACTATATTTTTTGATAATCCTGTAAATTGAATCTGAATGAATATTAATTCCATATGGGAAATTATCAGAAAATATATTCACAACTTTGTACAACTGTGAAGAACCATATTCAAGACAGCTTTCTTCTCTGAATATGATACTTCACTTATGAATTATACCACTTATTCGACAATATATCATCAAAAAATTTTCTACTTCCATGTGTTCCGTGATACCACCTCAAGAACCACGGAGACATTTACACCATCAGAAATCGCTTTTTTATACGTTCTCCGGTCGCTTTTTGAAAAGCTGAAAAACCTCGTGGAGTGCCTGAAGCTGAGAAGTCCTACGAACTTCCCAGCTCGCGGTCAGTCGTCGAATTCCTCAAAAACACTGGCTTTACAGCCAGTTGTTTCCTCGGAATCCTCCTCGTTGCCTTCGCGTAAATCAAGGATTTTCACGAATCCCTCCGATATAGTAGGCATACGCACTCTATATTCGCTGAAAAAGGAAACATATCTACACAGCATACCCGCTCCACCATATAACCGCGCGCCTGCAAAATCTCCAAATCCCTGGCCAAACTAGTAGGCTTACAAGAAATATAAATCATTTTCTCCACGCCGTAACGGATAATGCGCTCCAACGCTTTGGGATGAATCCCATCTCTGGGCGGGTCGAGTACAATGAACCCCGGAACTTCCTCAATGTCATCGAGAACCTTGAACACATCCCCGGCAAGAAATTGGCAATTATGCAATCCATTCAGAGAAGCATTCTCCTTCGCAGCCTCCACCGCCTCTACCACGATCTCCACGCCGATGACTTTCTGCGCCACAGGAGCAAGAATCTGCGCAATCGTCCCCGTTCCGCTGTACAAATCATAAATCACTCTACCATTTCCACTATCCGCAACATATTCCCGCACCGTATCATATAAAACTTCCGCACCAAGAGAATTCGTCTGAAAAAAGGAAAAGGGCGTAATCCGAAAGCGCAGGCCCAATATTTCCTCATAAAAATAATCCTGCCCATACAAAATACGCGTTCCCTCATTAATCACCGCATCCGCCAGGCTGTCATTGCGGGTATGCAATATGCCGACAATCTTCCCATCCAGTACCAATTGCTGCAAAACTTTCTGAAATCCCGCCAACAGGCTGTCTTCATGTTCGCTATCCATCTGGCCTGACGTCACCAAATCCACAAGTATTTCCCCAGTCTTTACTGCCTTTCGCACCAACAAATGGCGCAAGTAGCCTGTATGGCGCATCTTGTGGTAATAGGACGTATTCTGCTCCTGAAAATAAGACAACGCTGCTGAAAGTATCCGCGAATAATCCTCATCCACAATCTTACATCCTGCCACCGTCACAATATCATGAAAACTACCGCGTTTATGCATCCCCAGACAAAGCGGACCATCCTTGTAACTATCTCCAAAAGAAAACTCCATCTTATTGCGGTAAGCAAATTGCCGGGGGCTGCACTTTATTCCCTCAAATATATCAGAAAAAGTGCTTCCACCTCTTTCCTGCTGGTAGGGGGCGCACACTGGCTCTATGAGTTCCCGCACCTGCTGCTCTTTTAACGCCAATTGCTTTTCATAATCCAGATTCAAAAACGTGCAGCCTCCACAGGTCCCAAAATGCGTACATGGAACCTCTTCCAACTCTAAGGGCGATTTCTCCAGCACTTCCAACAGCCTTCCCTCACCTCTCCCCTTTCTGACTTTATTGACAGAAAAGGATATCCGCTGACCTGGAAGGACATTTTTCACGACAACTTTCTTCCCTTCTTCCAGCATCACAACCCCTTTATTGGGAAAATCTATCCGCTCTACGCATCCCTCATATACTTGTCCTTTTTTCATAATCGTCCTCTCCTTACAGAATTAAATTAATAGGTAATTGCGAAACTACTAAATTATCAAAATTTCATGTAAAATTTATACAATGATCTTTCTATATTTTCATATACAGAAACACAAAATGCTGAACGCACCAAACATTCCAACAAGCCTCTTACTGCGAAAGACCCTGTCAGCAAAGGCTTCCAGCGTCTTTTGAGTCTTGTTTCCATGGTGCTAAAAGCATTTCTTAGTTTCTGTATATGAAAATATATATCGTTCATTTATTGAATTTTACATGAAATTTATAAAATTATTGAGTTTCGCAATTGCCTATTAAATTAACCGCAGACGCAATAGATACCCAAAAAGGCTCCCACAATACCATGCGGGAGCCTCTCTTCTTCATAATAAGCTCTTCTTATTCTTTCTCATCCTCATCATCAAAGAAGTCTTCTTCCTCAAAATCATCATCAAAGTCATCCTCAAAATCTTCCAGATAATCAGGGGTAAAGAAACGGTAAACTCCATATGCGATTGCCACAACGGCTACGACTGCGCCTGCGATTGCACAAATCCACAGCAGCTTGGACTTCTTCTTCTCACATTCCTCCTCCTTGCGTAACAGTTCGTTCAGCTTCACTGAGCTTAAAAAATTATCCATCTTTTCTCTATTCATGATTTCCTCCATTCCGTGCCTGTTCCAGCACAAATAGGCAACTCGTAAAAAAGTTATGGCTCTTCTACGCTTACCTTTATTTTCTTTAAAATTGCTGCAAATTATTCCGCCTATCATTCCAAATTTGAGTTCCAGTCTTGTTACAGCTCACCACAACTTAAATCCATATGACAAAAAGGATACATCCGAACTCTTTATGCCATATTATAGCACACCTTTGCCCATTATCATACCAGTTTTTGCAAATTTTATACTTTTTTTAGTTTTGCAAATGAGGCAAACATCTTCTTTGTACCAACTCGGTCAAAATCCACAGTTACCTCAAAATCTCTGCCGCCTTCCACAATCTGCACAACTGTTCCTTCCCCAAATTTGATATGTTTTACCCGATCCCCGCTGGCATATTCCAGAGAAATCCCGCTGGTCGTATTGCTGGAAAATGATGTGCTCTGGTATGGCTTTTTCTGATATGGCTTGCTCTGGGCATTTCCAACTGTAAAAATTGGGTTCACCTTGGAGCCCGCCTGCCGAAAAGGCCGCGCGGAACTTTCACTTGACTTCTCCGTCTCGCCTCTGCCAACAGACGACCCTTTCAACAGGCTTCCTGGTATCTCCTTGACAAAGCGAGATACTTTATTATATTGCGTCTCACCGCGAAGCATACGTTGTCTAGCACACGAAATCGTAAGATTCGTCATCGCGCGCGTAATTCCTACATAACAGAGCCGCCGCTCCTCCTCAATCTCCATGGGGTCATCTGAGACAATTGTCATATAACTCGGAAACAGGCCGTCTTCCATACCTGCCAGATATACATTGGGGAATTCCAGTCCTTTTGCACTATGTAATGTCATCAATACCACATAATCGTTGCCCTCCTGCAAATTGTCTATATCTGCAACAAGCGCAACCTCTTCGAGAAATCCGCTTAATGTAGGCTCCTCCTCAGCGCTCTCCTCATAAGCCACTGCCTTGCTGATTAACTCGTCGATATTCTCAATACGCGCCAGGGCTTCGTCTGTGTTTTCTGCCTCCAATTCCTGCACATACCCCGTCTCATCTATGACCTCCTGCAAGATTTGGGAAACGCTAAGGTATTCTATCTTGCTGCGCATTGACTGAATGAGCGTCACAAAAGGCTTAATCTTTGCTCCGGCACGTCCGATGCTCGGGATATCATCCGCCATTTTCAGTGCATTGTAAAAACTCAAATCCATATCCGTAGCATAATCCTGCACGCGCCCCAGCGTAGCAGCCCCTATCCCACGCTTGGGAACATTGATAATTCGCCGCACCGCCAAATCGTCCCTGCCATTATCAATCGTCTTTAAGTAAGCGAGCAAGTCCTTTATCTCTTTCCTGGCATAGAAATTCACACCGCCCACGACACGATAAGGCGTGTTGCTCACCACAAACCGCTCCTCAAAAAGGCGGGACTGCGCATTCGTGCGGTATAAAATTGCACAATCGCCATAATTGCATTTCCCTTCCCGTACACTCCTCTGGATATCCCTTACCACATAATCTGCTTCCTCATAGGCAGAATCGAACTGCTGGAAATTAATCTTCTCGCCCGCCTCATTTTCTGTCCACAAACTCTTAGGCTTCCTGCCCACATTATTGGCGATCACACGGTTAGCCGCATCCAAAATATTCTGCGTGGAGCGGTAATTCTGTTCTAACTTAATCACTTTCGCATCGGGGTATACCTCCTCAAAGTTGAGAATATTCTTGATATTCGCCCCACGGAATTTGTAAATCGACTGGTCATCATCCCCCACCACGCATAAATTCCGGTATTTATCTGCTAACAGACGGATGAGCTCAAACTGCGCCGTGTTCGTGTCCTGATACTCGTCCACCATGATATATTTAAAACGTTCCTGATAATTGTCAAGCACTTCCGCGTCGTGCTTAAAAAGTTCTACCGTCTTTACAAGCAAATCATCAAAATCAAGCGCATTATTCTTATGCAGCATCGCCTGGTACTCCCGGTAAACCGCCGCCTGCCTTTCTTTGGCAAAATCACCCGCAGCGCGCCGTGCAAATTCCTCCGGTGAGATTAACTCATTCTTAGCAGAAGAAATCACTCCCAGAAGCATTTTTTCCTTATAAATCTTAGTATCAACCTGCAAGCGTTTACAGACTTCCTTCATCAACGACTTCTGGTCATCTGCATCATAAATGGTAAAATGGTTATCGTAACCGAGCCGATCAATATAACGCCGCAAAATGCGCACGCAGGCAGCATGGAAGGTTGAGACCCAGATGCTCTCTGAACCAAATCCCACAAGCTTGTCGATACGCTCCCGCATCTCCTGAGCCGCCTTATTGGTAAACGTGATTGCCAGAATATGGTAGGGATTAACGCCCTTCTCCTCAATCAGGCAGACCGTCCTATGCGTCAACACCCTGGTCTTGCCAGAACCCGCTCCCGCCAAAATCAGCAGTGGTCCCTCTGTACAGAAGACCGCCTCCTGCTGCATCGAATTTAAATTCTCGTACATATTTTATTTCCTCCCTGGTACACGTTCAAACATATGTTAATTATAGTGTATCTTTTTTCATATTTCAACCAGTTTTCGTTACTGTTCACTCCGTTCACAATCATGGAAAAGCAACAAACTGCTTGTCATCTGATTTTGAATACTATATAATATTTTTGAGGTGAAAATTATGACAATTGAAGAAAAAGACTTACTGAATAATATATTAAACAGTTTATCACACATCGACTTTATTAAGCCGGAAGACTTCCCAAACATTGATTTATATATGGATCAAGTGACAACTTTTATGGATACCCAGCTCTCAGCCTGCAAACGGCACACAGAGGACAAGGTGCTGACAAAGACCATGATTAACAACTATGCTAAGAACAACCTGCTTCCTCCCCCTGTCAAGAAAAAATACTCCAAGGAACATATGCTGGCCTTGATTTTCATCTACTATTTTAAAAATATTCTGAGCATCGGGGACATACAGGCAATCTTAAATCCCATCACTGATAAATATTTCGCGTCCGACGCAAGCTTCAGCCTGGAAGATATTTACTCCGAAATTTTCCAGCTGGAAAAAGCAGGGATTTTAAATATGCAAAAGGACCTTACCAGGAAATACCAGACCAGCCTACAGACTTTTACAGATACGCCGCAGGAAGATCAGGCTGAACTCCAGCGTTTTGCCTTTATCTGCATGTTATGTTTTGATGTATATATGAAAAAACAATTGATTGAGCATATGATTGACGGCCGAATACCAGAAATGGGCAAACCTAATAAATCTTCTGAAAAAAACAAAAAGGCAGATGATTAAAACAATGACTGCCGCATTAAGTCTGAGACATACGCGATATAATTCTATAAAATCAGGACGCCGCATTAAGTCCGAGATATGCTTGATGTAATTCTATACAGCCAAGCTATCGTGTGTTTCCCGCTTAATGCGGCAGTATTACGTTTGGCTCCTCACACAAGACGAAATCCCCTCATGTCTTGCATTGTAATATCTGATTCTTATTCTTCCCCAATCCCCATTCTGGCGAATACCATATCATATCCGTCATTTCCATAATTCAGAGAACGATTCACCCTGCTGATTGTTGCTGTAGACGCCCCTGTCTGCTCTGCAATATCTAAATACGTCTTCTGCATACGCAGCATCCTTGCTACCTCAAACCTCTGAGACAATGACAACAGCTCATTGACCGTACACACATCTTCAAAAAATTTATAGCACTCTTCCTTATTTTCCAGGCTTAATATAGCTTCAAACAAATGGTCTACGGCTTCCGTCCTCAATTTTTTGCTCATATCCATTCTCCTTTATGTATTTCTTGGGGGCAGCCCTGCACCCCATATCCCTATGATTTTATCATATTAAAGTTGTAAAGTAAACAAATATTTATTTTCCAGTGGATATATTACTACAGTTCAGCCATAGGAATATTTGCGAACGGCATGGACTGAACTATCACTTGCAAACTATAATCACTTAGATTTATAGTTGATATACTCATATATAGCCTTACTATGGGCGTTTATAATCAATTCTTGCGGAAACTCCAGCGATTCCAGCAGTTCCAGTGCATACTCATGCCCACCCACCAAATGGTCTGCATGCGCATCAGAATTGACAATGACAGGCGCCTGGTATTTCACGCACAGCTCCAACATTTCAAGATAATTCTCCCTTGCCCCCATGCGGAAACTTACTGGTGATAAAGAAGTGCTATTTACTTCTAACAAAACATGGTATTCTTTTGCAGCTTTCACCAAGGTCTCATAATCAATAGAAAAACGACCGTCATCAGGGTGGCCTATAATATTGACATATGGATTTCTCATAGCCCCAAGATAGGCAGATGTGTTCTCCTCCACTGTCCCCGAAACGAAGCATGGCGGATGAATACTTGCCACAACCACATCCATCTCTTTTAAAATATCCTCTGGAAGATCAACATGGCCGACGTAATCCAAAATATTCAGCTCTGCCCCATAGAGCACTGTCAAGTCTCCATGATTGCGCGGCAGCACCTTATAATTGGAAAAATAAATCTGCTGGCAGCTCCCCGGCATAGCAGGCGCATGTTCCGTAATGGCCAAAATCTCCAACCCTTTCTCCAGAGCAGCCGCTATCATTTCATTCCTAGTATTATAGGCATGTCCGCTGGCAATGGTATGTGTGTGCAAATCCATCTTATCCGTTATCATTTCCTCTTACCTTCTCTTCTTTTTTTATATATTTTAGCTGTTTATCTGTAAAAAAACAAGTACCTTGCCTGCCAATCACGGGGCTGTCGCACGAAGTAATCTATAAAGTTTTCATCTGTTCAAAAGTTTTCCATAGCGAAGCGATGGAAACAACATGCACAAAAATCACTCTGGGAAGCTGGCTTCCCAAGATAATTTTTGTGCATTCTGTCTTTGCCGCAATAGCGGCAAGACCTTTTGAACGAAATAGTATCTTCGTGCGACAGCCTCCTGCCTGCCAATCACGATAACATATTGCCTCTTTCTATCATACTATAATTACAAATATAAATCAAAAGGACGAAAATATGAAAAAACATGTATTTCACTGTCTAACTATGCTCTTATGCATCACAGCTGTCTTAAGTGTCTCTCTGCTGACCGGTTGCTCTGCCAAAAAGAACAGCCAAAATCTGACAAAACTGACATTAAACGAAGTGGCGCATTCTATTTTTTACGCCCCCATGTACGTTGCCATCGAAGAAGGTTACTTCGAGGAGGAAGGCATTGACCTTACGCTCGTCACCGGGTTTGGCGCCGACAAGACGATGACCGCTGTTTTATCTGGCGAGGCAGATATCGGATTTATGGGACCAGAAACGACAGTCTATACCTACAATGAAGGCGCACAGGATTATGTGGTAAATTTTGCACAGCTGACGCAGCGTGCCGGAAATTTTCTGGTAGCGCGTGAAGAAATGCCTGACTTTACCTGGTCGGATTTGAAAGGAAGCGAGGTTCTCGGCGGGCGCAAGGGCGGTATGCCGGAAATGATTTTTGAGTACATTCTAAGGCAAAATGGCATTGAGCCCTCCTCCGACCTTTCCATTGACCAAAGTATTGATTTCGGCTCTACAGCCGCTGCGTTTTCCGGCGGCAAAGGTGATTTTTCCGTTGAATTTGAGCCTGGCGCGACCTCTCTGGAATTAGAAGGGGACGGTTATGTCGTCGCATCTTTGGGCGTAGACTCCGGCTATGTTCCCTATACTGCATTCAGCGCCAAAGCAGAGTACATGGAAAAAAATCCCGAAGTCATCCAGCAGTTCACCAATGCCCTGCAAAAAGGCATGGATTATACCAGGAGCCACACGCCAGAGGAAATAGCAGCCGTTATCGCTCCACAATTTAAGGAAACAGATGCTAAGACCCTCACTGCTATTGTGAAAAGATATCATGAACAGGACACCTGGAAAGAAAATCTCGTATTTGAAGAAGACAGTTATCAGCTCCTTCTGGACATTCTCGCCGACGCCGGAGAACTTACCGGCAACCCTTCTTATCAGGAACTGGTAAACACTGCCTACGCAGAAAAAGCTGCTAAAAAATAAAGCTTTACGATAAAAAAGATGCCTCTCACACCTTAAATGATTGATAAAATGCAGGAAAAGGATTGTTACATTAAGTTGAAAATAAACGACGCATGGCCCTTCACAGACAACGGCCGTATGTTTACTATTTACCGTAACAATCCTTTCTCCTTATCTGCTGTAATAATTACAAATCCTCAGATATCTTTTTACTCTTTATAACATTGCTCCATATACCGTTTCTAAGATATCTTTTTACTCTTTATAACATTGCTCCATGTACCGTATAGCGCCTTTGTCTTACTGCCTGATTTTATATTCTTATAGGAGCGCACCCTAACATAATAATTCTTACCCTTTTTCAGCCCTTTGACAATTTGTCTGGTTGTCTTATAACGCCCGATTTTCTTAACCTTTACGCCTTTCTTAAACTTCCTGTCCGTAGAATACTGCACTTGATAGCCAGTTGCCCTGGTGTCCTTTTTCCACTTGACTGTTATCTTCTTTCCTTTTATGGCCTTTGCACTTGCCTTCTGCTTCTTAGGAGTTATATCAACGGTAATTTTCACCGTTTTTTTGCGGTATTTTTCTGTCTCCTTAGCAGTCACGGTAACGACGGCTCTGCCGGTTCCTTTTATCGTTACCAGGCCTTTTGTGCTGACTGTAAGAACTTTCTTATTGGAACTCAAGTAGCTGAGTGTTCCGTTGCCTTTTTTACGTTTTACATTTAGGCGAAATGGTTTGCCGCCAAATGTTTTCTGAAATGATTTTTTATATTGCAGCTGATGCTCCTGCTTCTTATTTTCAGGGTTCTCTGGTTTTCCCGGATTCCCTGGATTGGTCGGATTATCAGGCTTAGGAAGCTCAGATATTGTTTCTACCACATGCAGCATTACACGGTCCGTAATAACGTCATTATGGTTATCAAAAGAAGCCGTTATCACAACTGTACCCGGTTTCTTAATATTGATGTAAGCTCTCTTGGGATTGTTTTCTGTAACCCTTACCGCAGCTACATCCTCATTTTCACTCTTATATACAATCTCATGCGCCCCTGCATATCCGTTCGCTTCCGCCTCTAAATATATATCTGCCTCACCCACTGCAACCGTGCATTCTGTGACTCCCTCCTTCCAATCCGCGCCAGTCCATCCATAAATTTTTAGCGAATGGCTGCTACATGCATCGAACACTACTACTTCTGCTTGCTGCTTATGCCCGCTCTCGTCTGTGCCTATGACGAGGCATTCTCCATATCCCTGCGTGGTAATCTTTCCCAACACAGGGTCTACCTTTGCCACAGATTCATCTGAACTCTGCCATGTGATATTCTCCGTCGTGTCCACCGGCTCCTGGCTCCAACGAAGCTGCGCCTCTTCTCCTTTCGACAACAGAAATGAGTTTTTGATAAGTTCAAATCCCTGGGATGGTTTTGTGGCAATCCGCACAGTGACATTATCCCTACATTGCTCAGACACTGCCGCTTCTGCTGCCTCCTTCATTACATGATTCTTTACCGTCACAGTTGAACCTGCCGGGAGGTCGTAGAAAGTCAGCTGATCTAAAATAGCATTCGTCGGGGCGTCGTGTTTATACACAATATTCACCGGACACAACATCTCAGAAAATGAACCACCGGCAGCTGGATATATGCGCGTAACAGAATTCGGTATAATAATATTTTTAACATTGGATGCCTTTTTAAATGCACTGCCGTCAACTGCTTCTGTGCCATCTGGTATACGGTATATTTCTGCCGCTTTTGCCGGCGGATAAAATTTTAAAACATTAGTCTTATGATCAATACCGCCATTTCTTTTGAATAACACTCCATCCACGTCGTAGATTACCTCCGATTCTGAATGAAATGCTTCTAATGCTGTGCTGCCTTGAAAAACACTAAGCCCAAGTTCCTCTAAACTGGCAGGAAGATAGATTTCTTTCAGGGAGGTGCAGGACGCAAACGCACATGTATCAATCCCCCAAAGCTGCCTGGACAGGTTTACTTCTTTCAGGTTCTCACAATGATAAAATGCACTCTCCATAATCCTGAATACATTGTCTGAAATATCCACCTTTTCTAACATTGGGTTATATGCAAAGGAATACTCGTTAATTTCTTGCACCGGCTTCCTGCCAATGTGAGTGGGGATTGCCACCTCTGAGCCTGCGCCCACATATCCATCAATCGTTACTCCATCATACCCTTCCAAAACTGACTTATCACTATAAATCAAATGGTTTTCCGTCTCTTTATGTTCCTCAGACAGAATTGCGAAAACCATCTGCTGTAATCCTTCATATTTTCCCTTCCCATATACAACGATTCCCGGAAATTTATCAGAACTTTTATTACTGAAAAATATCCATGGATTTGTATTAACACTGATATTATCAGAAACGTTATGCGGTAAAACCTCATAATCAATGTCTTCTACCAAAGTATAATCTCCATCTTTAATTATTACATCTGGTTTCAGTTCACTGCCTGTATACCTTTGGGACGGCAAAACCACGATACTGTCATATTCCGCCAACGAATTCTCAAATGTACATTCTGATATATCTTTTCCCTCTTCCTGTACCACTGCTGCCAGCGCCTGAATTTCAGTCACATGAATACCGGCAGACAAAATTACTGCTGCCAATGCCACACTTATTAATCTTTTCATACTCCTTAACCTTTCCTTCCCCCAAAATATATTCTCTGTTGTTTGTAAGGATTATATTATATCATTTCCTCTATTGAAAAACAAAACATTTTTCAGAGATATTACTGTTGCACATTAAGCAGACATCCTCACTGTCATACCATTTTATCATAAGAGGTTATTTACTGATTAAGAGAGAGCGGCGGCAAGCTCCGCTCTCTCTTTCAGCTCTCTATTTCCTGCAATGGGAAAATTTTGCCAAAAACTCCTGATTCGCTTTCTGCCCGAGCTTCCAGCTTCCTCTCCCGCCTTGCGTAATCCACTCCTGGACGGCAAGCACATCTTCATGGGAAAATACCCACGTCTGCATGGGCGTGTCATTTCTCAGAATACTTTTCAGATAGGCAAAATTTTGCGGCTCCCTCCAGGCAGAGTTCTCCTCCAGCGTATTCAGATATTTCTCGGATATATAACGAACATAGTGTTGAGGCATCTCGGCGATTGCTGCATCCTCATCCCATACTACAACTTTTACCGTCTTATAGGATGTTTTTTTATACGCATCTATTACCTCATAAGTAACGTTAAATTCCGCCTTTGCTTCTGTCTGCATCTTAATTGACTGAGGATTGAAATCTTTGAGTTTCAGCTTACTCGTAATATTGCCGTCTTCTTCATCCTCTGCGGATGCACGCCCCAAAAGTGCGCTGTCCGTAATTTCTCCACGGTTTGCCTCGTCCTTTAAATAATAGAAAATCTCCTCACTGCTGATTTTCGGATAATTGTTATATTTTACCCTAACCGGAATCTGCTCTTCTGTGACATTCCCTATGCTGTCCGTAACCGCAAATGTTACAAGAACATTGATAACTTCATTTCTTTCAAGTTTAAGATAATAAGTGTCAAGAAGAAAATCTCCTGGCACATCTTTCTCATAAATGTTCTCATAGGCTGCCTGGCTGTGATTCTTCGATTCTGGATAGGTTACTTTTACAATGCGCAATTTATCATTTAAGTCTGAATTCCTTTTGATATCTCTATTATCCTCATTGTCATGTGCCAGCAACCGGCTAATGAGCTTTTCCTTTGAAACTTTCTCTCCCTCATAGAACTCCATTCTTTCTCCCGGAGCTACCACGATAGTTGGGCATGAATCCCATCTAGCGCGCAGATTAATGTATTCTTTAGCCGTAGCTTTTTCAGCAGAGCTGCCTATTGAACGCTCTTTTACGATTGCCTGCGCTGCTCTAATATCCCGAAAGAGCCCCATTTCTTCTATTGTTGGTATCATACCGATTGGCTTTGCCTCCTGATAGGAACGAATATCTTCCGTTGTCTTAGTTGACACAATTCTTTTTTCACCGGCTCTCAGATAAATATCCATCATTTTACGCCGATCCTTTTCTACAAAGACATCTTCATTACCTATCTCCCATCCCTGAAAGCTATACCTTACTCTGCACTCGTATTCCTTCCGGTCTTTTGTGTATTTCTTCTCAACCTTTTCTTTGTAAAAGCCATTCTCCCGGAACTGATACATATTCTCTAAAGAGACATTGTATTCCAACATATTTCTGCCAAAAGTAGCGCCGTTGCCGCTGTATGCCATATTAACATCTTTATAACGGAAGTAACGTTGTACATTTCCGGGCGCCTGGATATTTTTAATCTCTGAGCAGCCATAATATTCATATAATTTATATTCTGCTTCATATGTCCCCCAGGCGTTACCTGCAAGACTGCCCCCTGCTCCCGCTTCCTCTGCGTCCTTCTCCCCCAGCTTTACAAGCGTTCGGAAACGCCCATCTTTAAAATATATCAATCTGTCACAGAGAGATTTGTTTTCTTTGCGTACTTCTAACCGATATGCTGCCCCTTCGGGAACCGCAAGCAGTAATTCGGCGTTTTGGGTGGCCCCTGTACTTCCCGAGGCAGAGCCCGCGCCCAGAGACGATTGAAATTTGCCTATCTCTGTTCCTTTCGGCTGCACTGTTAGGGAAATATCACACCCTATCTGCTTGGTACGAACAGACACCTTCCTGGCACTGCTGTCATAACTAAGGTACACACCTAACTCTTCCCTGCTATCTCCTTCTGTCTTCGTTAAATCACATGGAATATCTGCATAGTCCTCACACCCAATCATGTAATCGTACTTAGCATACCAGGTCTCATTGCCTATGGCTGCTTTTCTTTTCAATCCTTCTGCTGTCAACTGCCCACTGCTATCAATCATCCTTTTTTCCAGTTGGCTGTTGGAATCATCAACCACATCCATTCCCTTAAAATAGTACCCTTGGAACAAATACCCGGATTTCTTTGGCAGAACAACCGACTGTCCGAATGAGAATGCTTTGGCTCCTGCACTGTCAAAAAACAGTCCAGTTTCATATTTTTTATAGAGCTTTTCTGTTCCCGCTATATTTGGATTTTCGAGCCCATTATTCAGCGTAACTGTATAGACTCTCGGTTTCCACTGCGCATACAGGACAATTTCCTGATCCCCATTCTTGAGTTTAGGCGCATAATCCGTCATTTCATATCCAACATCCTGATCAAACGCTTTCCCTGTACCGTCTGGTTTTGTGTTCCATTCCGCACCGTCGTTTCTGACATATCCGGTTCTTAACAACAGGAACGATGAGAAATTTGCCAAATCTTTTTTTGCAGTATTAAAATTCCATTTATTAGCAAATATATCTATTTTATTAGGGGCATTCATCCCATTTACAGAACCACCATTTGCGTTGTACCTCACTGTCAGCGTATTAACGCGCCACTGCGCATACAAAGTTACTTCTCCGCCGTTTGCGGATGTTAAATTCTCTGTCTTTTGCCCCAGCTTATATTTTGTTCCCTTACCATCCTTCCTGGTATTCCATTCCGTCAGGGTATAACCAACACGCTTATATTCATTTCCATTACTTAAAGACACTTTATTCCCATAGTCCGCATTCTGTCGAGCGATAGTTCCAGTACCGCCATTGGCATTGTACTTTATCGTATAATTATTGGGCGCCTTCTTATAAACCATAAATGAATGCTGGAATTGTGTGGGGTTAAATTCAATGGTTCCATTATCTCCGCCTTTACATCCCAGCCATACATGGGATTCCCCTGCTTTACAGAACTTCCCCGAATTAGGGCAGTAAGAATAATATACCTCAAAATATGCATACGCAGCATATCCGTCCACGCAGAGATAAGGACCCGCCAACAGTTCTTTGTCCATTCCCGGCGCATCCACTTTTGCCTCCAAACGCAAATGTGTGACTGTGTTTTCTTTTCCTCCCTTATCATCTGCCACTGTATGAGCTGTATATGTCTTATTCTTCAATTTCCCCGTCAGCTCAATATTGTTTATCAGTTCATTTTTCGTCGGATTCAGCGGTTTTGCCGCACTCCTGCACTTTATGCTTCCATTGATGGTGGAAGGCGTATGAACGCATTTGACCTTGCGGCTTGGGATAATATGATAGCCTTCCTCCTCCAGGAACTCAACGCTTTCACCTTTCTCCAGGGTAAGTTCTTTTTCCTCTCCATCCAGCTTTACCTCCACAGACGGCAATGCTGCATGTTTTTCTTCCGATACAACTTCCAGATCACTGGGGGCTTCCCCTATTTGCTTTTTTTCCGCTTCTTTATTGGGAAATTCCCCTGTTTGCTTTTTATTTGCTCCTTTATTGGGAACTTCAATTCCTTCTGAAGCGTCTGGTTCCGGTTCTTCCTCCTTCTGTTCACCCGGGACTATTTCATTGTCTTTATCGAATCCCATTTCACCGTCTTGAATATCCACCGTTTCTTCCTGTTTTATATCCTGTTGCTTCAAAGTTTCTTCCTGTTTTATATCCTGTTCCTCCAAAACCTCCTCTCCCGGACGACTGAAATCCTGCCCCTGTCCGGTGATAGGAAGCCCCGTCGTCGCCAAGATAACCGATAACCATATGCTTAGAATGATTTTCATGCAATTCCTCCTTCATTTTTCATTCAAATACTGCTTCAAATGCCATGTCCTTTTCCGCCGTCATTCCATCTTTGAGCCACCAGCCTTCTCCTGCTTTTTTCCATCCCCGAAATACGCTGCCGCGCTTACTCGGCTCCTTGGGGATAACAATACGGCTGCCCTTATAAAGAGAATATTTTTCATAAACAGTCCCTGCTATAAGAAATTCGGCAGTGCAATACCCTCGTTTTTCTGAATACTCTTCTAATATCACTGTCTTTCGGCAGACAGCCTGTTTTACTTTATCATTTACGGTTTTATATGTTTCGGTGATTTCAACATCTAATACGCCTTTCTTTGTATCTGCGGTAAGAATTTTTACTTGTATACCGGCATCAGAGGAAATATGCATGAGCAGCGATTGTTGGAAATCGGCGATTAACTCCTGTTCATTGCCGATTTCGTAGCTTCCATATTTTTTGAGCTGATCCAATGTCTGCTCCACTGCTGTGTTCAATGCTTTATCCGTCTCATTCTCCCGAACATCCCTGCCGCTGACAATCAGCGCCCCGGCAATTACCATGATTGTGACCACTAAGAGCGCAATGCCGTAAATCATATGTTTCATACTGCCTCCTTCCTATCTTCCGTCCACAAGAAGAGAAATTTTCCCGGCGCTTCTTTTTCGCTGTTTGTCCGTTGCTGAAAGCAGAAATGTATATATCCCTCTTGCCGTAAATATTGCCTGCCCGGTTTCCTTGTTGTAACACCCCATGGCGCTGTCACCGTCCTGGTCTATAATATCTAAAACCACAGGCTCTATGATATTTCCATCCATATCTAACGCTGTAAAGACTTCTTGCACCAAAATGCTCTCCCCAGCGTCCCAGCGCTTTTTCCCTACACATTGGATAACCGGCAGTTCTCTTTCACACAGCGCTTGTACTGTCTGTGTATCTGCCATCCGGGAGAAGTCTTCTCCCCCTGTTTCCATGCGCCCGCCTATTCTGGCGAACAAGGCGGCGCCCACAAGAATTGACACAACAGCTGAAAATACAATCCCCGGAAGAACCATTTCTGATACTGCCTGATAAATTTTTTTCATAAGCCCTCCTAACAAATGCTCTGTGAAAACATCTTTATAGCTTCAAAGGCCTGACCCGTCGTTAAAAAAGCTGCCGCAAACCCAACCAGCAGTACAGATGTCACTGCCGCAATAATCAACTTACCATATTCTTCCAATACTTCTCTCATTCTCCTGCACCTCCCAATGATAATTCTTTACTTCATTTCCCATTACTTGTTTTCCTCTTAATTTCCTGGCACTGATTCTTTTATTTCCCATTTTTATGTCAACAACACTTCCAGCAAATATACAAAAATTCCCAGCATACCGCCTCCAGCTATCACATAAATGACAGCGCCCCCAAATTCCTCTACGATATGTTTCATCATTTTCCACCTCCCTGACTTATTTTGCAAATCCCCGCACCTGATGGTCTGTCACTAGGTTCAGCACCGGGATTGCATATTCGTAATGCAGGATAACCTCGGCCATTTTTGTATGCTCCTGCGGATTATACTCCATCGTCTTTACTATTAGCTCGTACCCAGCCTCTTTCGCCTGCTGTCTGCACGACAATATCACTGCATCGTTAAAATTGCTGCACTCTATTTCACTAATGACATCCGCATGATAATTTCTGGCGTTTGCAGACTGGATTCCGGCTGTCACTACGCCAATGCCAACCATCCCTGTCACCAGCAGAAAAAATATCCCCAGATATGTTTTCATTATCTGTCCCATGATTCCCTCCCATTCTCAATATTTATTTATAATTACCTAAGGCCTTGCCGTCTCTGGCTGCCGATATATTTTTTGTACTAGGGCTTCATCTGCGCCAAAAACATCAGCATGAACACCACCATATTTACCACTGTCTGTATAGACACTGTCACCTGTGGAAGATAAAAAATCCCATTGATTCCGGCGAGGCTCTTCTCATTCGACAATTTCTCCGCCTTGTCCATCATCTTGCTGTTACGCTGCACAAGAATACGAATTTGTGACTGCGCATCGCCATTACCGGATTCCGAGATGGCATACAGCATCTTCATAGAAGAGAGCACAGCCGACAACTGAAATATTTCTAAAAATTTCAGATAAGGCTCAATCGCATCCGGTGTACGTTTGAGCTGATCCGATAACTGCTGTAACTCACTCCGCAGTACAATAGGCGCATGCTCTATCGTCTTTTCTATGGATACCTGTACATTGTTTCCTTGCAAAAGCAGCGCCATTTCCATCAACCACCCCGGAAATACACGATTAATCTCCCGCACCACTTTGTCAAAAGCAATGCGGTATCCTATTTTGTGCTGGCTCAGTAGAAGAATCCCGGCAACGGCTGCCACTGCGGCTGCGATAAGATAACCGGACAAACATGTCATCATGGCAATTGCAAAAGCTACAGCTGCAAAAATGAAACTCTTTCTCGCCTCTTTCTTGTCATCATAATGGATTATCATCTGAAAATAGCTTGACAGTTTTTCCTCCTCCATATCTTCCGGTACAATCCAGCTCTTAGCAATCTGGCTATTCACTTTGCAAAAGATTGCTATATTTAACAACAGATAAAGCGCCGTCACCGCTTGGGTAAGCGGATGGTAAACAATCGTGTACTGCTCAGGCATGGAGCGGTATACCATATGGAAAATCACTGCAAGCAGCATCGTAACAATCAATGAGAACACAGCCCGCATGCGCGCCGCTTTCTTGTCCTCTTGCAGCAGCATCACATTGTCTGCCCAGACCGCCTTATCCTGCAACAACAAATCAATCCCTTCATCACAAGCCCCGCCGTTGCTCTCTACAGTCCTCAAATATTCATGTATGGAAACAAGCCGCTTTGCCGGATAGGCATGCTCAATAATTTCTAACGCCTCCTTGTACAATTCGTAATGGAAGCTGCCGCGCTCAATATACTGAATTGCTTCTCCCATCACCTCATGCATCCTGCCCTCCTGAAATAATGTGTGGGTATCCTTGAGGGCAAGGAGAATCTTCTGGTTCAGACGAAACGAATACAACACCTGTTCCATGTAATCCGACACATCCAAAAACTGCTTATGCTCATACATCTGCTTATAGCCTGCCAATATAAGTGATGGCAATGATATGGCGCAGGCGGCTGCCACCGGGATAATCAAATACCAGCGCAGGCTAAATAAAAGCCCGCAACCGACGGCGCAAGCCACAGATGCCAACAAGAATGCACAGTATTTTCCCATGGAAAAACTGTAACCATAGCTGTCAATCTGCCTTTGCAAATTTCCTGGATGGAAGAACTCAAATTTTCCTCCTCTCCCCTTATTCTTGCGTATATTGATTCTTTCTCTCATACAACCTCCTGTAATGATTTGCGGGACGCTTTCACCAAGGCAATGTCCAATGGCTCATATGCGCATGTCTGCGGACAGTGAAACGGTTCTTCAATCCCTGCCCGATGCAGCCTCCTTAAAATATCGTCTGGAATTACGTCCGAAACTTGTTTGCCATCCTCCACCAACATATAAATTGCATTTTTGCCTTCATATCTGTCGAAGAAACACATCTGGTCTATATAGCGCTCAAGCATCCCTTTCTCATTCTGATACTGCCGCAGCAGCACGCCTACACTGATGAATTCATAGATATAATTCTCCAATCTGTCCGCGTCCCTGGAACGGCCAATCATATTCATAATACGGTCCGGCAGATTTCGCAGATCGTCCAGATGCAGCGTAGTAAATCCATAGACTCCGGTAGACCATTGCTCTAAGAGGTACTGAACCTCCGTGGAACGCGCTTCCGATAAGATAATCCATTTGGGATTCTGCCTCAGACAGAGCTTAATGGCCTCTGTATAAGTCAGATCTTTGCTGACCTGGAGTTCTACGCAGTCATTTTCCGGGTTAATTTCATGAAAATGCATCTCCAAATTGTCCTCAATTGTAATTGCGCGCTCATTCGGTGGGATAAACCTGGAAAAAAATTTGGCGCATTCCGTCTTACCCACGCCCGGCTCACCGCAGAATGCAAAATTCATCTTCGCTTTCACGCAGTTGATTAGAAGGCTCAGAACTTCCACTGTACAGTAGCCGCTGTCCAACATTCCCTCAACGGTCTGGCGCACTTGGGGAAGCGATTTGCGAATGCAGATGCTGCGCCCCGACACTGCTGCCGATTCATGGACAATGCTAATCCTCAACTCATTTGTCTCCGCCTCCAGTACATTATTCGTGCGGTTAAAAGGCTTGTTGACGCGGTTGGCAATGCGGTGGGTAAAACGCTCTATAAATTCCTCTCCGACAACCGCGTCCGCCTGATAACGCCCTCGTTTTAAATCTGCTACCCACAATGTTTTTCCGTTGTAATCTATATCCGTTACATTTTTATCCTGTATAAAAGGATAAAAAGGCCCAAATTCCTCCTCTGTCAATTCCCAGTCATACTTCATTTTTTCCTCCAATCTTCGCTGATAGTCTGTACGGACAGCCCGGACAATAAGGGCTGCCCGTTTCATGCCTGTGTCCTGTGCAATCAATAAGCAAACAGGACGCTAGACTTTTGCCATCTTAAATAATTTGTCAATTAAATCAACAAATGCCGTATGTACCGGACCATTTGTGGCAAGCAACAGTCCCACGACTGCAATCAGCGCAATGATTGCCACTGCCGTGATGATAATGCCGCTGTATTCCTCAAAAATAACTTTCATGGCTGTCCTCCTCTCCGCAGAATGGATATTTCCATTCCGCTTATTTTCTGTTGCCGCCTAAGAAAGCAGCGTAATCTTTCCTTCATTCATGCATTGGTAATTGGCGAGAAACCTGCCAACTGATAAAGAATTCCTGTAAGCGCCGGTATTCGTTACAGATAAACATACCGGCCGGAAATTTCTATGCAGAAATAAAAAGATAATTTTGTGCCGGCACAGAGAATGCCGGCGGCTGGATAATGAAACGGAAACATATTCCGTGCGGTTTGGAGCTTTCTTTTTATATCGAGACTTGTCTGTGTGTGAAATTTTATTATCTGCTAAAAGGAAGTCTCCTAAAAGAAGAGCAGGTCCACAATGATACCATCTCGTTCAAAAGGTCTTGCCGCTCATGCGGCAAAGACAGAATGCATAAAAATCATCTTGGGAAGCTAGCTTCCCAGAGTAATTTTTATGCATATTGTTTACATTGCACTGCAATGTAAACCTTTTGAACGAATCTGTACCCTAAAACTTAAATTTGTACGACACTCCCTTTAGCATCATAAGCCACGATTTAAACCAAGGCTCCTCAAATCCGTATGGGTATTGTAAGTCCTTCATCCTTAAAAATCAATTATGAATTACTCACAAAAATTTTTGCAAAAAAGAAGCCCTACAGAGGGCAAATCCGCTCCCTGTAAGGCTTTGAAATGTCAAAAGGTTAAATTTTCTCTACCTTATCCACTGCATCTTTCAGATAAGGATTCTTAATTTGATGGAACTTTCCTTCATCCGCCAATTTAGCATATTCTGGGTCTAAAGGCATTTTCCCTAAAACCGGAACGCCAATTTCTGCGGATACCTCCTCAATCTTGCTGTCACCGAACAGCTTAATCTCTTTTCCGCAGTCCGGGCATTTGAGATAACTGTAGTTTTCTATAAGTCCCAACACAGGAATGTCCATCATGGAAGCCATGTTGATGGCTTTCTTCACAATCAACTGCACCAATTCCTGCGGCGAAGTCACTATCATTATCCCATCTACCGGCAAAGACTGGAATACCGTGAGCGGCACATCCCCGGTTCCCGGGGGCATATCCACAAAGAGATAATCCAAGTCACCCCAGTATACATCATGCCAGAATTGCTTTACCGTGGAGGCAATCACCGGACCACGCCAAATAACAGGCGCCTCTTCATCATCCATTAAGAGATTAACGGACATAATCTTTGTGCCGTCAGCCGCTGCAACCGGGAATAACCCCAAATCATTTCCCTCCGCGGGCCCATGCACGCCGTACATCTTGGGAATAGACGGCCCTGTGATGTCTGCGTCCAAAATTCCTACCTCATATCCTTTTTCTCTCATTGCCATAGCCAGGGAAGCCGTCACAAAAGACTTTCCTACGCCGCCTTTGCCGCTGACAACGCCAATCACTTTTTTCACACTGGAAAACGGATTCATTTCTTCTATAAAGCTCTGAGGCGCGCCGTCCTTACTCGGGCATCCCTCGCAGCTCTCCCTCGAACAGGTCGATGCGCTGCTGCATTTCTCATTCTCCGCCATGTTATTCCCTCCAGTCCTTATTCCTTAAACTTTACTGTTCACCCAGGCCAGATGCCTCTTCCAAATCAAACAACGCATATTCTAACGCCTCAACGTCCTCCTGATTTGGGCTGTAAACCTTGTCGTTTAACTCTACCCGGACGGTCGTGGATGCCTCGTCCTCATACTCTGCATTCTGCGCTGCTTCTTTGAGGGCATCCTTCAAAATAGTATATACTTTTTCATTGATTTCATCCTCAGAAGGATATTCCCCACCGTTTTGAACCAACTCTGAGAGTTCGTCCGTGTATGCCTGCTGGCCTTCCTCGAATTTCTCCATAGCCGCTGCAAACACTTTCATCTTCTGGTATTTTACTTCCACTACATAGGAATCGTCATCCTGCTTGGTTGCCTCTCCCACCGTATACTTGACATTCTTATAAACGTCCTGTAACACTGTCGTGAATTCATTCTGAAGTTCATCAGAAATGCTCACACCGGAAATCAGGCTGTCCACTTCTGTCTTAATCCCCAGATCATACAATTCTTTTGCCTGTTCTTCCGTTCCCACTTTCTGCTCTACAAACGCAGCAGAATCATTCTTGTAGGAGTTATCAAGCAGAGCCTTTATGTATCCGCTGGCGTCAAAGCTGCCGCACCCTCCTAACATTGTCACTACCAGCATTGCCACAAGCAGCAAACTGAATTTTCTCATTTTTTTCATAATACCATACTCCTTTGTATTAAATTTTCACAACATACCTATTATATAATGTCTCTCTCTTCCACGTCAACATTTTTTGCATAGGTTCTGCAAAAATGGGTATAATAATGCCCATGAAAAAGAATTTTTTACTATGTGGACTCACCGGATGGTGCATGGAAATTATTTTTACGGCCCTCGATTCCTACCGGAAACGCGAATTACAGCTTATGGGACAGACCTCCCTATGGATGTTCCCCATTTACGGTATGGCCGCTTTTTTAAAACCAATCTGCAAACTTATGCGCAATTTCCCGGCGGCAATCCGGGCAATGTTCTATGGCATGTTTATCTTTGTGGGAGAATATGTCAGCGGCAGCATCCTCAAAAAATATAAAATCTGCCCCTGGGACTATAGTAAAGCGCGCACAAATATAAACGGCGTTATTCGCCTGGACTTTGCCCCTTTCTGGATGGCGGCCGGGCTCATTTTTGAAAATTTGCTGATGCATTCCCCAAAACCAGCACGGCAGATTTCTAAACAATAACATCATTGCACAAGATATGTGTTGACGTAGCACATATCTTTACAGAGACGCGGATTACAGCTCCTCACCATCATCAGCGCCGATATCAAGCGTATTCATCGTACGCCTTCTGCGTCTCGCTTCCTCAGACGCCTCTAAGATGAATCCCTTGATCTCCCTGGCATTCTTGATATGCGTAAGGGAAATCTGGGGATCCGTGGTGTCTCCGGTATAACAGATAACGGTGGAGAGCTTAAATATCCGCTCCAGCAACGTCGTTGTCATCTTTACATCCTGCACCTTATACATATAGCAGTCGTCCTCAATGGTCTTTAAAAGCCCTTTCTTCACAGTCAAAAGCTCCTCGCCGATAATATACCTGGTAAATGTCCAGGGAAGCCCGAAAAACAGGACTCTCTTTTTCTCCTCATACTGTCTCTTCTCATTTTCCATCTGTAAACACCTCGTCAATATTTCATTTTTATATTCGATAATAATTCACATCAAATTTTACTATAAATTTAATGATACTGCAAATCTTTTTCCTCTTGAAATTTAACCCTGTCTGAGATATGATAAGAAAAATACGATATCGTAGGAGGAATTTATGCAGCATTTAATGAGTCCGCTGGATTTGTCCGTAGAAGAATTGGACAAACTTCTAACTTTGGCAAATGACATTGAAAAAAATCCCCGGAAATATGCTCACGCATGTGAAGGGAAAAAGCTTGCAACCTGTTTTTATGAGCCCAGCACACGTACACGCCTGAGCTTTGAAGCTGCCATGATAAACCTAGGCGGCAGCGTACTCGGCTTTTCCAGCGCAGACAGCAGCTCCGCTGCCAAGGGCGAGAGCGTTTCTGACACTATCCGCGTGATCTCCTGTTATGCAGATATCTGTGCCATGCGACATCCCAAAGAAGGCGCGCCGCTCGTAGCCTCTGAGAAATCTAAGATCCCCGTCATCAACGCGGGGGACGGCGGTCACCAGCATCCCACACAAACATTGACCGACCTGCTTACCATCCGCTCCCTGAAAGGGCGCCTGGACAATCTAAATATTGGACTTTGCGGCGATTTAAAATTTGGCCGTACCGTTCATTCACTGATCCATGCTCTTATTCGTTATCCCAACATCAAATTCACATTGATCTCGCCGGAAGAACTGCGTGTCCCCAGCTATATCCGCGAGGATGTGTTGCGTAAGAATAGCGTACCGTTCCGGGAAGTGGAACGTTTGGAAGAGGCGATGGCGGATCTGGACATCCTCTACATGACAAGGGTACAGAAAGAGCGTTTCTTCAATGAAGACGATTATGTGCGGATGAAAGATTTCTATATCCTCAATAAGAAAAAAATGTCTCTCGCCAAGGAAGACATGATTGTCATGCATCCGCTTCCCAGAGTTAATGAAATCTCCGTGGAAGTCGATGATGATCCCAGAGCTGCTTACTTTCAGCAGGCCCAATACGGCGTCTATGTGCGCATGGCTCTGATTCTTACACTACTGGAGGTGGAAGTATGTTAAATGTAGGCGCGATTACGGAAGGCTTTGTATTAGACCACATACAGGCAGGGACCAGCCTGTCCCTTTATCATGATCTAAAGCTGGATGAGCTGGACTGCTGTGTCGCCATCATCAAGAACGCGCGCAGCAATAAGATGGGTAAGAAAGATATATTAAAAGTTGAATGCAATATTGATACCCTCGATTTAGACGTCCTCGGCTTTATTGACCATAACATTACCGTCAATATTATTAAAGGAGAACAGATTGTAGAAAAACGGGTACTTCACCTGCCAAAGGAGATTAAGAACGTTATCCACTGCCGCAACCCTCGCTGCATCACCTCCATCGAACAGGAACTCGACCAGATTTTCCTGCTGACGGATGAAGCAACGGAGACTTACCGCTGCAAATACTGTGAGGAGAAATACAAGGGACAGAGGATTCGCCTGCGCAGCCATCCGCGCTGATTTTCTTGAGCAGAGCAATACAAAAATAAGTTGCTGCACGGATATTTTTACTCATACAAAAGGTCTTGCCGCTATTGCGGCAAAGACAGAATATACAAAAATCATCTTGGAAAGCTAGCTTCCCAAGATGATTTTTGTGCATGTTGTTTACATTTCTTTGCAAAATAAACCTTTTAAACGAATCTATTCCTTGTAATTTTTGAAATGAGCTTATAAGTTCCTAAAACTAAACTACGGATTCTCTGCTACTGACGTTATCCGCGGCAAGGTAAACCAGAACTCCACACCCTCGGGCAAATTCTTGACGCCGCATTTACCATTCTGCATAGTAACCACATTCTGTACAATGTACAGTCCCAACCCCACATGGGAATAGGCATCCGCATTCTTCTGCTTCGTGGTATAAAATCCACTCCATATCTTTTCCATGTCTTCCTTGGGTATCTGTCTGCCTGTATTATATACGCCCACCCGAATACTGTTCTTCTGCTTCTTCAATGTAACCCTGAGGCTTCCCCCCATATTCATATGCTCAATGGCATTCATCATATAATTGTTGACTGCCTGTTCAATGTATTCCTGGTCGCCATACACAAAGCATTCATCCTCGAGAAAAGTCTCCATATGCAAATGTTTCTTTTTCACCAACCCCTCATATTTCATGAGGATATATTGCATTACCTCCTTCATATCCAGCGTTTTCTGCATCATTTCTTCCATGTTGTGTTCCATGGCTGAGATGTCTAAGAGCCTACTGACCATGCTTGTGACTTTCTGCACTTCCTCCTGAATAGAGGAAAGGTAATACTGCTTTTTCTCCTCGTCCGCAAATCCAAGCATCTCGGACTGGCTGGAAATCACGGCAAGCGGTGTCTTCAGCTCATGGGAAATATTTGCCATGAAATCCTTACGCACCTTTTCTATACGCTCCTGGTACATATTCTGGCGAAGCTGCTGCCGTCTGTTCTCCTCGATCTGTTCCTCATTCCGCTCAAGCTGTCCGGCCATACTGTTAATACTCTCGGTAAGTCTGACGGCCTCCTCATATTTGTCTTTTCCTACGACGCGTCTTGTAAAATCTCCTCCGGCAATCTTCTCCGCCACATCTGCTAGACCTTCCATCGGCTCAGACAAATTCTTAGAAAATTTCCAGATAATCAGGCTGCCCAACAAAAACATTGACACTGCAACAACAATCAGAAACTGTTCTGAAGCCTTGCCTGTTCCCAACTTCTGGATGGTATCTTTGATAACAACATAATAATTAATTTTGTTCTGAGTGATGATCCCCCTGAGTTTTGTCGTCTCCTTCAATTTACTGTTTCTCTTTATAACTCCAGGCGTCTTGGAAAATAAATCCTTCTTCATCTCCACATTTCTGTATATGAGATATTTGATGTTATTTCCCCTGGTCGTATAAACCGGGTTCAGCTCCTCATCTGCAATGGTAAAACTGAGGTTTTCTTCCTCATATTCGGCAAATACTGAAAAATCTTCTTCTCCCAGATTTGCCAGATCAAGATCCTCTATATCAAGATAGGCTTCACGTATCTGCTTATCCTTCGTCATATCATAATACAATGGGAAAAAAAATTTATAACACAATGTACAGCAGCCCACAATCATGAAGGCCAATATCCAATACGTCATAAAAATCCAGACACTAATCTTTCTTTTCATTTCCCTTTACCTCAAAGCAATATCCAACCCCATAAACCGTTCGGATATATGAGGTATCGCCCAATTTCTTCCTCAACTGTTTCACCAGAGTGTCAATGGTCCGCACATCCCCGACATAGTAATCTCCCCAGACCGTGTCAAGAATATAATCCCTCGTTAGCACTGCCCCCTGGTTCCTTATCAGGATATGGAGTAGTTCAAATTCTTTGGGCGTAGTCTCTATAAAAACATCCTTCACATAGACCTTTTTTGCCCTTACTTCTATTTTAATATCCCCTGCATAAAGAACATCTCTGCCGTACCCATAACGCTTGAGCACGGCTTCGATATGTAATTTTACTATTGATAACGTATATGGCTTTATAATGTAATCATCCGCACCATAAGAAAAACCCTTTATCTGATCCTCCACTTCTTCTTTCGCCGTCAATAAGATTACCGGCACATTAGAGCATAAACGAATCTGCTTTAACACCTCATAACCATCGGCAAAAGGAAGCATCACGTCCAGCAGCACAATATCTATATCTGTATGGTAAGTGTTAAATTTCTGTATTCCATCCAGCCCGTCGACTGCCTGTATGACATGGTAGTGGTTTAACTCAAGGAAATCTGATAAGGTCTCCAACAGCTTGGCTTCATCTTCAACCAGCAATACCGTTGCCCCGTTCATAAATGCTCCTCTCTACTGTGATGTCCCATTCTTTATCATTCTCTTTACCTTACGGTAACTTCTCGACACCAGGCTGCCTTTATTCGCCAATTTCTTTTGTTCTCTGCCTACAATCCCTATTTCTTTTTCTAAATCCTCTATCCTGGTATTTAACTCTCTGACTTGTTTCTCATATTTACAGCACATCTCCACAAGAAACGTCAGCATATCCCGATACATCGTATTTTCATTTTCCTGCCACTTAGGCAAATTGAGAATTGGTTCACGGAATAAAACGCCGTCTTCCCTTCCCAAGAATTCCTGCGCCACCTTGCGGTTGCCCTCCTCAAATTGCTGCATAAATGACTGCCATTCTTCATAAGACAGCATACTCGCCTTCTCGTGCTTGTTCTGCGATGCCTGAAAGACACTGGCTGACACCAACTCTTCCCACATGAAGTTATCCATCTCAAGATACTCCGGCATACCATTCATGATTTGTTTCATCTTAATGAAATTACCGCTGAGGGCAAGATTTACCTCTTGCTTATCGATGATAAACTCATCTGTCATCTGTAAGCCTATCGTCTTCATATAATCTGACAGCAGGGAATTTTCCGCTCCTTCAAACTGCCCTCTCTCAAACACCCGCACAAATATATTCTCTTTGCCCACAGCCTGGGCAATTTGCATCAGATGCCCATAGTAATCAACCGGAAACCACTTATACCTCTTCTCTTGCAGCCATACGTCAAATGCCTGAGTAATACACGGCATCCTTTTCACACGCTGGTTCCAAAGAGACTGCAGCACCTGATCCTGCCTGCGCAGATACACGACTATCTTTACCTCGCAATTAATCTTCTTAAATTCTTCAACCATCTCCTGCCAAAAATTCTTATATTTCCTGCACTGGTACCAGATAATCTCATCAGAAAGCACAAGATTGGAATACTCCTCCGCAATCTGCGCCAGCATCCTGTATGCTTCCTTCCGTTTCTTCTTCTCCTCCTCGCGGTTTCTCACTCTCTCTTCACTTAAAGACAGATATGCAAGAAAATGCCCATTCCTATTATTATAAATATCTCCAAACCCCAGGGAATCCATCCTCGGATAGCAGAACCCCTGCTTACTGAGGGCCACCTTATTCATAGCCATGAAACGCTGTAAGGAAGTGGTCCCTGTCTTCTGTGTTCCTATACATAAATATACTGTTGCCATTTTCTCCTCCAGCAATACATGATCTTTTTATCCTACGTCGCTTACAAGAGCCCTTCCAATTTCTTTAAGACAATCTCCACGCATTCGTCCAGGCTGTGCTCACTTGTATCTACCATAATATCTGGATTCTCCGGCTCCTCATATTTCGCAGATATTCCTGTAAAATTGGCAATCTGACCCATCCTTGCTTTCCGATAGAGCCCTTTCACATCCCGCTTTTCGCACTCTTCCAACGGCGTGTTCACGTAAACCTCGATAAAGTTACTGCCGATAATCTCTTTCGCATTCCTTCTATCCAACCTATAAGGAGAAATGAATGCTGTCAGCACAATCAGGCCTGCGTCATTCATCAATTTGCTGACCTCAGCTATTCTGCGGATATTCTCAATCCTGTCGTTTTCCGCAAATCCAAGGTTCTTATTTAGCCCCATTCTGACATTATCTCCATCAAGAATCATGGTATGCTTGCCCATGGCGAACAGACGCTTCTCCAGTTCATTTGCCAGCGTTGACTTACCAGAACCTGAAAGCCCGGTCATCCAAATGGTAACAGCCTTCTGTTCCATTGCACTCTCACGCATCTCCCTGGTTATATCCATATCGTGCCACGTAATGTTGTCGCCCCTGGTAAGCGGGTACATCACCACGCCGCAGGCAGAGGTCATATTTGTAATGCGGTCAATCAGAATCAGCGAGCCGAGTTCCCTGTTATTCTCAAACCGGTCAAACACAATGTTGCTTCCCACGGAAATCTCACAGAAAGCAATCTCATTCTTATAAATTGCGTCTGCATAGACTTCCGCACCTGTATTCACATCCACTTTATATTTAATATTCATGACAGTGGCAGGTATCATCTGCGTGCCAATCTTTAACCAGAAAATACGGCCTGACACTAAACGGTTATCATCCATCCATAAAATAGAAACGGCAATCATATTGCCGACACAGAGCTCATAACCTTTTTGCAAAATACATCCTCTGGAAATATCTATTTCTGTATCAAGCTGAAGCGTAACTGCCTGGCCACTGCCGCTCTTTTCTACCTGTGTGTCACCCTGGAAAATTTTTGTTACTTTAGCGCTTTCCTTACTGGGCATTACCGTCACGGTATCGCCCACGGCAACCTCTCCGGAAGATATCTGCCCCTGAAATCCACGGAAATTGTGGTTCGGGCGGCATACCCTCTGTACCGGCATGGAAAACCCTTTCCAGTCGTCTTTTTCATTCACATTTACCTCTTCCAGAAAAGCCAAAAGCGTTTCCTTCGTATACCATGGCATTTTCTCGGACTTGGCTGTAATATTATCCCCTTCCGTAGCCGACACGGGGATGATTCTCAACGTACCATAATCAAACTCTGCCATCAAAATCTTGATATCTTTCTCAATCTTTTTGAATTTGAGCTGGTCATAATGGACAAGATCCATCTTGTTTACAGCAAACACAAAATGTCTTATTCCCATCAGGGAACAAATCCTGGCATGACGCCTGGTCTGTACGAGCACGCCCTGGCTTGCATCCACAAGAATTACGGCAAGAGACGCAAAACTCGCCCCCACCGCCATATTACGTGTATACTCCTCATGTCCCGGGGTATCCGCCACAATAAAACTTCTGCGCTCCGTACTGAAATAACGGTATGCCACATCTATGGTAATCCCTTGCTCACGTTCTGCCATCAGACCGTCCAAAAGAAGCGAATAATCAATCTTTCCCTCCCTGGAACCGACCTTAGAATCCAGCTCCAGTGCGCGTTTCTGATCTGCAAATAGCAATTTTGCATCGTAAAGCATATGTCCAATCAGCGTGGACTTTCCATCATCCACACTGCCGCATGTAATAAATTTCAATAAATTATCTTCCATAATCAGAAATATCCCTCTCGTTTTCTTTTCTCCATGCTGGCTGAGCCGCCATCCGTATCAATAATACGGCTTGTCCTTTCCGATTCCACCGAAGACAAGGTCTCTTCTATAATGGCATCGAGCGTGTCAGCCTCAGATTCCATGGCTCCGGTTAGCGGATAACAGCCAAGCGTGCGGAATCTCACTTTGCGTGTCTCAACAGTCTCGCCCTCTCGCAGTTTTAACCTATCGTCATCCACCATAATCAGCTGCCCATCCCTGGATATCACAGGCCTTGGCGCAGCAAAATACAGGGAAACGATGGGTATGTTCTCCCTGCGGATATACTGCCAGATATCTTTCTCCGTCCAGTTGGACAAAGGAAATACGCGAATACTTTCGCCCTGCTTAATTCTTGTGTTAAACAGCTTCCACATCTCCGGTCTCTGGTTCTTAGGATCCCAAGCATGGCTCTCGTTGCGGAAAGAAAAAATACGTTCCTTAGCCCTAGATTTCTCTTCATCTCTTCTGCCGCCGCCGAAAGCAGCCGTAAATCCATACTTGTCCAACGCCTGCTTCAACGCCTGAGTCTTCATAATATCCGTGTAAGATGAGCCATGGTCAAAAGGATTTATCCCCTGTTCTACTCCTTGCTCGTTAATATACTCGATCATTTCAATACCCAGCTTCTTCGCCGTCTCATCCCGGAACCGTATCATCTCTGCAAACTTCCATGTAGTATTTACATGCAGAAACGGAAAAGGAGGCTTTTCCGGGTAAAAGGCTTTCATTGCAAGATGCAGCATAACGGAAGAATCCTTCCCTATGGAATACAGCATCACCGGTTTTTCGCATTCCGCCGCCACCTCGCGCATGATATAGATTGCCTCCGCTTCCAATTCGTCTAAATGATCCATCTTCTCCTCCATCTACTTTTTATATTTCTCCCATTGTCTATAACACAATATCCCTTCGGGGCTCCGTTTGCAGTTATTGTCTACACCCAGGAACCGCTTCATTCATTATAAATAGCAATTTTGATAGAAATTTGAGTTCTCTAAATAGAAAATGCAAACTGCACACGGA
>CAJUTD010000013.1:36424-50600 GCA_910589635.1 uncultured Lachnospiraceae bacterium
TGCACGAGCACGATCACGAATATTTCCCTAAAAAAGAAGTCCCAAAAACCACAAACGGTTTGAGGAACTTCTTCACTCTTTGCAATTATATCTTAACTCTTCTTAATAAATTCTCTCTTACACTTGGGGCAGGTAATGCATATCCTCCCCTTACCCTTGGGCACTCTTACTTTCTGCTTACAGGAAGGACATCTGTAAAAATGGTAATCCCTGCGCTGTCTAAAATGCTCTTTGCGCCGGTTCCACTTAACCACCAGACGATATCTCCCATTCAGGTACTTCTGGTTCTCCGCATATCTTTGCTCAATCTTCTTGGACATCATGCGATAATATTCATACACCATGAGGCCTAATGCAAGTATATAAAAAATATCCAGCCTCGTAAACAGTGAAACTAACAGAAAAATTATAGAAATTCCCATCAGTAACCGCCCAAGCTGGTCAGCGCCATATCTTCCCATCATAAATTGTTGTATCTTCTGTTTCATCTCTCCGTCTCCTATGTGGTATGTTTCCTCCATGGTAGCGCAGAAAAAATAGGAAGTCAATGGAGTTATTTTCTTTTAAGAATTGTTTATGATTTGGTAATAAATCTAGTACGCACAGTAAACTTTGGAAATAAGCAGGGCTGTAAGCCGGGTTATGTCGTGGATAATCATCTATCTAGCCTGACTGTTGCCAGCCAGATCCTGCGACCTACCTGAAGCTGGCGGGCCGCTTCAACGCTTCTGTTCGGTCTTGCTTCGGATGGGGTTTACATGTGCCCTGCCCGTTGCCGGACAGGCGGTAGTCTCTTACACTGCCCTTCCACCCTTACTATCTGCATAGCAGATAGCGGTACATTTCTGTTGCACTGTCCTTGGAGTCGCCTCCACCGGCCGTTAGCCGACATCCTGCCCTGTGAAGCCCGGACTTTCCTCACCTGCGGTCTTTCGACGCTTGCAGCCGCGATTATCTGCCCTACTTATTCCATAACTGTCAAATGGCAGCTCTGCCTTATCATATCATAAGCCAAGGCAGAAAACAACCCTGGCAATGCAGGCCTGCATGCCAGGGTTACAGTTATCTATCATGTACTAGCGAATTTTAATTTTCACGCTGGCTTTCTTATTCGTGCCGTCCGTGGAAACAACGCGTATGGTGACGGTTTTTCCCTTTCCCGCACGTCTAGCTGTGACTTTTCCCTTGGAGGTGACCGTCGCATATTTTTTGTTGGAACTGCTCCACTTCAAAGTTTTATTGACTGTTTTGCCGTTTTTCCCTTCCGCCTTCACAACTGTTTTCAGCGTGACTTTCTTTCCCACTTTCAGCGTCTTAGGTTTATTTTTAATTGTCACTTTCTTGACACCGTATTTCATGATTTTTATGCGCACAGACGCATATTTTTTGCTGCCATCTTTGGCAGTCGCTTTGATAGTGACAGTCTTCCCCTTTCCCGTACGTTTTGTCGTCACCACTCCTTTGCTGTTTACGGTAGCATATTTCTTATTGCTGCTCGTCCATTTCACAGCAGGGTTGCTCGCCTTTTTCGGCGTCACGCCCGCCTTCAAAGCTACCTTTTTCCCGGCGGCAATCTGTTTGGAAGGAGCGCTGATGGATACGTTCTTCACCTTGACTTTTGCAGGTGTGTTATTGATTGGCGGTTTATTATTTCCCGGCTTATTATCGTCTCCTGTTCCTTCGTTACCGCCCGGATTTCCTTCGCTGTTTTTCTTCACTGACAACAACAGAGACGGCGCCATATCTGTGTCAGCTTCCGTCATATTCTGCGCGCCCTCGCGGCTGACAAAAGAAAGCTCCCAGCCTTTTGCGTCACAGACTGCAACGGAAAATGTCTGCGCATCCTTATCCAATGCCCGCACCCACTCCGTCACATCAATCGTCACTTTCGTTCCATCTATGGCCTGGCTTGTACTGTATTGCTTATCTTGCGCCATGATAACATTGTTCTTATCGACCTGAAACGGCGAAGAGGATTTGATACTGGATGTGCTCAGCGTTGGCATGTTCGTCCACTTTAATTCTGCCTCGCTCCATTCTCCCGTAACCGGAACTGCCAGTAAGGTGTCTTCTCCGGTTACACGGCTGTCGCGACGTCCAATATAGGTAAGCTGAATCTCTGCTTTATCAAGCTTTTCCAGGCTTTCTCTGATTTTCCCCGCGTCAAATGACAGGAACGAAATTTTGGAATCCCTGTTATCACTGGTATTGCTACCCACTGCCTCGCCAAAAATGCCAACCGTGGAATTGTCTGAAACAGCATCACTCATACGCATCGTGCGTATATAGTCTTGTGTCCCGTAATTTTCCTCTTTTTCAGCCTGATAAGATTTCACAGTTGCATCTGCCAGGACTCTGGCCGAGACAATCTCAAATTTTGCTGATTTTACGGTAATTTCCACACTCTTTTTCGTGGTTTCATATTGATCGGAAGCCGTAAAGACTACTGTATACCTGCCAACTTGTGCCTCCGCCGGTGTCCAGGTAAACTTGCCTGTAGCAGAACTGAACGCCGCTCCTTCTGGTAAAGTGCCCTCCTCCACATCAAGCGTGACCGCACCTTGATCCGCATCCTGTGCCTGCACAGTAAACGCAAGGGTTTTCCCGGCAACTATCTCACTGGAGCTGAAAATAGGCTGTGAGAATGACGGGGCATGGTTATCAATCCAGTCATGTGCATCGTTTGTGACTTCCGTTGTCGTTAGCTTTGACTGGCTGCTCACAGTCACCCGCTCCCCGCCCACATAATGGTTCTTAACGGTCAAATCTTTGACATTGCTCACATAGCTGCCTGCATCTCCATTGGAAAACCAACAACCATCAAGCGTCACGCTGGCAATCTTGTTTTCTGCATCAAGCCCATTGATGTTAAAGTTCGTGCCCACCCGGGTAGTATCAAAAGAACAATTTGTAAACGTGAGCGATTCATATCGCGGATAAGGCCTCTTATTCCCTGTCCCGTTCTGAACCGTAATTCCATTGCCGCCTCCGGTAAAATTCGTAGTATTTACATTATTAAATGTGTAATCCTTCATGGCATGTTCATAAGCGTCATGTCCCAGGCGAATGCCGTTGCCACCGCCAAAGCTCCAGCCCAGCGTATTGCTGACAGACACATGAAAAGAATCCTCCGTGTCCCACTGTAAGCAGTCGCTGTTGTACTGGTCATACCCTGGAACTGTATTCGGAAATCCATCGCTGGGATTATAATGCCCGCTGGCAAAATTATCGTCATTTCCCAATGTCAAAGCACCATTGATCGTCAGATTCTGCGCGCTCGCCATATCAAGTCCATCCACCCAGGGCTGATTGTAAGGGGTCAGCCCTTTTATATTATTTAACGTACAGTTTTTGCTCCCATGAGATTCCCAATTCCACTGCTTGGCGTCACGCACATAAGTATCTTGAAAAACAATATCAGAAGAACGCACAATCATCACGCCGCCCTGGTGGCAGCTGTCTTTCGCATCATGGCGGTCCTTTCTGTAATTCTCCACGCCGTTTCCGTCAAAAATGCCCCTGCCGGAAATTGTGATGTCAGACGAGTCCCAGATTCCGATGGCCGGTTCCATCGCCTGCATACATTCCTGAATGCGGTTTTTTACCAAAGCGCCTTCTTCCAGGTAAATCTTGACGTGCTTTCCCTGGCGGCCACGGATTTCCAAACCGGAACAAATATAAGTCCCTGCCGGGAAATACAAGGTATCATAAGGAGACCCTTCTGCATAAATTGCATCCAATGCCGCCTGCAAGGCATAGCTTGCATCATCTGTTGTCATCTTGCGCTTATCCGGGAAACGAACCTGTGCGGTGCCATTGTCCACCAATTTTCCGGCCTCATAAACCGTACCGCCAGTTGTCGTACCCGCCGGCTCTGCCTGCTGTGCCTCAGAATTCGGATGTTCCTGCAAATACTGCTCCATAAAATTCTTAAAGTTGAGCACATTAGCATCCGCCGGATCGGGAATATCCTCCGCCCGTTCAGGCGGGTCATTGATGATGGCGAGATACGGTTTGCCTGCCTGGTCTGCCGGACCGCCGTTAATCATCACAAAAGCATAGCGAAGTTTATCGGACATCGTAAATGTCACACTGCGCTTATCACCACTGATACGAAGCGCCTCCTTGGGGTAATAACGCTGCGGATAAACCGCCACCTCATTTATGGTTTCCGATACCCGCACCGTATACTCCGGCGTGGCGTCCGCAGACGCAGCGCGGGCGATATCAAAGTTATTTCCATTTCTGCTGTATTTAATGACCGGAACTTCTATGCCATTTGCCGTCAGAGTATATTTTGCAGACCTCTCATCTCCCGGCGTGTCTGCGTAGATATGTACCTCCCCTTCTGATGCCTGCACTTTTTGCACCTGTGACTGGGGAGATACTATGACATTTCCCAGAACCAATGCAAATGATAACACCAGCGACAACATCTTGCGCTTGTTTAATTTCTGCCTGCTTCCCATATCGCATCCTCCTCCATTAAAATAATATTTATAGTTTTATTTTAATACAATCAAAAGAGTATTTGTGTTCATTTTTGAGGAAAAAATGCGCATTTTTAATACTTTTATTCCAGCCATCCACGCAGCACCTTTGTCTGATAACTCACAAATTCCCTGTTCGTTGAGGACTTGAGCCTCCATTGCTTAGGTGAATCTCCTACAATCTTTTTAAAATTACGCTCAAAGGTAGAGACGGACGTATATCCCACTTTCCAGGCCAGTTCATGCACCTGGTAATCTTTCTTTTGCAGAAAATCACAGGCCTTTTGTATGCGCACAGAATTGATATATTCTAAGGGAGATACCTTCATACAGTTTCGGAACAATTTACGAAAATACGGCTCACTGATACTGCATTCTCCCGCCAAAGCCTTAACCTTAATGTTCTCATGGTAATGCGTCTCAATATATACCAAAGCAGGCCGGATTTTCTCAACATGCAATGATTGTTTCTTTTGGTTCTCGGACATGCGCTCATTCAGGCGTACAAGTTCCTGGAGCAGCACGAACATATAACCGCACACTGCTTCCCTGTTGAATTCTTTCTGTGCGCGGTTTTCCTCAAGGATCGCACGCACCACACCGGAAAGGCCCGGATAATCCTCAGATTCAATAATAATTGGAAATTGTGTAATCTGCTCCAGGATTTTCATTCCCTGGTACTCGTCCCACTGATAACTGCGCTCTACAAAACTGGAAAGATCAAGGTACAGCCACTCCCAACGGCAGACGCCGCCCTCCTTGCTGTGCACGCCATGAGGGAAATTGCTGGGAATCAGGGAAATAGTTCCAGCTCTATAGCGCTCAGATTTATCACCCAAAAAGACTACTCCCTCCCCAAAATAGCAGTAGCCAATCTCATAAAAGTTATGGAAATGCTGTTCCCCAGTCCGATACGTCGTAATCCAACTGTCCCCCAGCAATGCTAAATCATATCTGCCCACGGGCATCTCATAATAGCGAAATTCTTCTATCTTCTTTACTGTCATTTTGATTTACCTCATGCCAACTCACTGGGTCCCTCCTTAGGTCAAAAAGCAACTACCCCCGATGAACTCACGCAGAATCGAATTCCTACCGATATCCTCGCTGGGCACCGGAAGAAAATAATCAAGAAATTTCAGCAGCCGTTTAGCCTCCACATACTCAGGGCAGCTCTTATCAATTTCAAACAGCAACGGCTCAGCATACTGTTTAAGTACTGCAAGCTCATAAATTAAAGCAGAATTAAACATAATATCTGCTTCCTCCTGGAAAGGAAAAATATATTGTTCCTCACCCTTGCGCACAGATCCCCACATGGCGATCGTCTCTTTCGCCGAAATGTTCCTCGTGCGGGCGTCCCGCACCATGCGCCGTATCATTCTCCCATCCGTGGTAGGTAAACTGTTATGCTCATCAATATTCAGCTGTGTCAGCGCACTGATATATATTTTCAGCTTGCTGGATTTCGGCAGGGAATAAGATAATTTGTCATTCAGGCCATGGATTCCCTCTAACACCAGAATATCATTTTTCCCGAGTTGCTTATAATTCCCCTTATACTCGCGCTTTCCCGTGCGAAAATTATAAACGGGAAGTTCCACCCGCTCACCCGCTAACAAAGCCGACATATCGCGGTTAAATAACTCAATGTCCAACGCTTCGAGACATTCAAAATTATATGTTCCATCCGGGTGCTTCGGCGTGTCTACACGATCCACATAATAATCATCCAAGGCAATTGGGTGCGGCTTTAAGCCCAACGCCATAAGCTGAATCGAAAGGCGATGGGAGAACGTGGTCTTCCCGGAAGAAGACGGGCCTGCGATCATCACAAATTTCTTATCCGGCGTAGCGGCTATATCCTCTGCCATACTGCCAATCTTACGCTCCATCAAAGCCTCAGACACCAGAATCACATCACGGATACGCCCCTGGGCAATCGCGTCATTGAGCGCGCCAATCGTTGCAATATCCAGTTTAGCCCCCCATTCCGCCGACTCTTTGAGCACATGAAATAATTTGTGCGAGGGTACAAATTTTGAGGGCGTCTTCGTGTCCTTATCTGGAAACAGAAGCACAAACCCTCCTTCATACAATTCCAGCTCAAAATATTTTAGGTAACCGGTATCCGGCACCATATAGCCATAAAAATAATCTTCATACTTTCCAATACTGTAGATATTTACCTTTGAGCTGCGCCTGTAGGCAAATAGACGCTCTTTATCACGCATACCAAATTCCCGGAACCGCGCAACCGCCTCATCCGTGGAAATGCTTTTCTTCCTGATGGGAATCTTCTTCTCCACAAGTTTCAGCATCTCGCTTTTTAGCCTGGAAATATACTCTTTATCCGGCGATTGGCCGGACAGCTCGCAAAAATATCCCTGGCTGATGGAGTGCTCTACACGCACGGTAACCTGTTTTCCATCTTCCTCCGACAGATTGTGGACAGCACGCTGCATGAGAAAGCTTACGCTGCGCCGATATGCTTTTCTCCCCGCCTTATCCCTGGTCGTCACAAAAGTGAGCTCTCCGTCTGCCTTCACTGTCTTATGCAGTTCCTTCAGGCGGTTATTAAACATCACCATCACAATATCATCTTCATACCCCATCTGATATTCAGCGGCAATCTCTGAAAACGCCGTGCCAGCCGGATACTGCCGTTCCTCCCCACTAATCTTGACCTGGTATGTCGCTTTTTTCATAGCATCCTCCTACATTATATAATTTACATTTATTTTCTATCGCCCCAATCTTATATATAAAGAAACGGCTGCTTTACCGGCTGCCCTACAACGTCAACCTTTTCTAACCTCTCCTGTAAATAATTTACCATATAAGGGATAAACAGCTTTTCCACCCCATAATGTCCTGCATCAATTACTGCAAGTCCCTGTTCTGCTGCATCAATTCCTTCATGATGGTCTATATCTCCGGTAATCAATACCTCCGCATTTGCCTGCAAGGCACATGTGATTACGCTTTTCCCGGACCCAGGACAAATTGCCGCTCTTTTCACTCTCTTTTGCAGATTGCCGAACACTTTAACGGTATCGACTGCAAAAGCTTGTTTTACCCGCTCTATGCAATCGGTCATTGCCATTTCCTCTGACAGCATACCGACCCTGCCGATTCCCTCAGACCCTTCTTCACTCTGGCATGTCACGTCCAACACCTGACAATCGGTGAGCATCATTCTCCCTGCTGCAAGTTCCGCCATACCCTTTACATCAAAATTCGTATGCATCGCATAACAGGAAATGTTATTTTGGATTAACTTGAACACCCGCCTACCGGTAAAATCCTGTGTATTGACCTTCTTCAACCCCTTAAAGATTAAGGGATGATGCGTAAGCAGTAAATCTGCTTTCTGTTCTGCCGCCTCCGTAATCGTCTCTTCCGTTGCATCTAATGCTATGTATATTTTGTGTACTTCCTGTTCAAAGTCTCCCACCAAAAGTCCCACATTATCCCAGTCACAGGCAAATCTTTCCGACGACTGACTCTCTAACAATGATATGATCTCACGGCACGTCATAATTCATTCTCCTTTTCTACAATTTTAAGAGAACCTCGATTTCTTCAAGCTCTTCCCTAATCTGTGCTCTGCGCTCCGACACATCTCGCCTTGCGTTTTGGCCCAAACTCTCCAATATTTTCTGTTTCTGCTCCTTCTGCCGTAATAAATATTTATGGAGAATTGGATGCTTCTGGGCAAGCAGCAACGGCCCATATCTGAAATCAGCCTCTGTCATTGCCTGCAGGCCGTCCTCAGCGCCAGATTCCGCCAGCCTTGCCTGCAAACTGTCCTCCGTGTCAGATTCCTTCCATTTTACAGCCATCATACTGTAAAACTTTCCATCCTCGTATACCATGTCCTCACGCAGAATCCGGTAACCATGCTCCACGAGAAAATGCCGAAACATCGGCAACTCCGACTGTGGCTGCAAAACTAGACAGTCCGCCGCATGGGCTGTCGCTTCTCCCTCAGTGAGAATTCGCTTCATCAGCGAACCGCCCATACCGGCTATCACAATCGTCTGAGCCTCTCCCGGACGCAACTCCCTCAGTCCGTCCGAGAGACGCGTTTCTATCCGCTCATGCTGATTATACTGCCGAATATGCTCGCGGGCACGCAGCAACGGCCCCTCATTTATATCCATGGCAATCGCTTTCCCTGCTTTTCCACACGCGATAAGAAAAAGCGGTATGTATCCGTGATCTGTCCCCACATCTGCCACAACCTCGGCGTCTTCCGCCAGGTCTGCAACAGCTTGCAGTCTCTGTGATAGCTGAATCATTTTTCCACATAACCCTCTAATCTAAATAATCTTTCAGTTTGCGGCTCCGGCTGGGATGGCGCAGTTTACGCAGCGCTTTGGCCTCAATCTGACGAATACGTTCCCTTGTCACATTAAATTCTTTGCCTACTTCCTCCAAAGTCCTGGCACGTCCGTCATCCAACCCAAAACGCAGGCGCAGTACTTTCTGCTCCCGCTCAGTCAACGTGCTCAAAACCTCAACTAATTGTTCTTTCAATAATGTGAACGCCGCAGCCTCTGCCGGTACTGGTACATTATCATCCTGGATAAAATCACCCAAATGGCTGTCCTCTTCCTCACCAATCGGGGTCTCCAAAGACACCGGCTCCTGGGAAATCTTGAGAATCTCCCGCACTCGTTCTACCGGCATATTCATCTCATCTGCAATCTCCTCCGGGGTCGGTTCACGCCCTAATTCCTGCAAGAGCTGCCTGGAAACGCGGATAAGCTTGTTGATTGTCTCCACCATATGCACCGGAATACGGATCGTCCTCGCCTGGTCGGCAATGGCCCTGGTAATTGCCTGGCGAATCCACCAGGTCGCATATGTGGAAAACTTATATCCTTTGCGGTAATCAAATTTTTCAACTGCCTTAATAAGACCCAGGTTTCCCTCCTGAATCAAATCCAGAAACAGCATCCCGCGCCCCACATAACGTTTGGCAATGGAGACTACCAGACGTAAGTTTGCTTCTGCCAGGCGTTTCTTGGCTTCCTGGTCTCCAAGCTCCATACGCTTTGCCAAATCAATTTCTTCTTCTGCGCTCAGAAGTGCAACTTTGCCAATCTCTTTCAAATACATACGAACAGGATCTTCAATAGAAATTCCATCTGGAACGGAAAGGTCGATATTCTCAACTTCCACCTCGTCATCTTCGTCAATGAGAATATCCTCGTCGTCACCCTCCTCAGAAATCCGCAGCACATCAATGTTGTTGGTCTCCAGAAAATCTAAAATCTTTTCAAATTGTTCCGCGTCCAACTCCATGTCATGAAAGAAATCATTAATCTCCTGATATTCCAGGACATTCTTTTTCTTTTTTGCCATCGCTAACAATTCCTGTAGTTTCTCAAGAAATTTTGCACTTTTTTCTTCCATTTCGTTTCTTCCTTCCATTAGTTGTTTATATTTTGTCCTTTATTTATAGTATTATACGTGTTTCTGCCCCCGCAGCTTCTGCAAGCCCTTCTTATCTGCGATAAGTTTTTGCAGCCCTTCCATGTCGGAAGGCTGTAAATGCTTGGAGCGGTAGCCTATGCTATTCTCTTTCAAACGTATGACTGTCTCCCACAAAGCCTTCTCTTTCTCCGCCGGGGTAACTACCTCCTTGAGCCTGGCATTAAACAAAGCCGCTATCTCCCGCTGCTGTTCTTCCTCTGTAAACATACTGACAATCCCGGCAGGATTGAGCCTGCCTTCCTGATATTGAGAAAAAACCTGTTCTGCCGCCCGCCGATACAATTCCTCCGTGAAATCCTCCGGTCCCAAATATGGACTAATCTGCGCAAAAAGCTGCGGCTCTTCAATCAGCCATGTGAGCATTAACTTTTGAGACTGCTTCATGCCGTCTTCCTTCTTTTTCTTCTCACTGACTCCTGATTTCAAGGGCCGGCTCTCCCTGGTAAGACCGGCACGCGTACCCTGATGCCTCACCAGATTGCGTAGATTTTCAAATCCTGTTTGGTACTTTTCGGCAACCGCCTCTATGTAGTTATTTCGCTCGAGCTCCTCCTCAAACTCCAGAATCCGCCGGGCGACCGCATTGTAAAAGGCCGTTTTGCTCTCAGGATCGCGAAGATCATATTCCTGCTCTAAAACTTCTATCTCAAATAGAAAGCTGTTCTGCGCATGATCAATACACTTTTGGTAAGCATCCGCGCCCTTGGCCTTGATAAATTCATCCGGGTCTTTATACGGCTTCATCTTCACAATCTTCGCCGTAATTCCCGCCTCCTTCAAAAGCGGGATGGCACGCAGCGCAGCCTTAACTCCGGCGCCATCGCTGTCAAACGTACAGTATACCTCTTTCGTATAGCGTTTGAGAAGATTCGCGTGTCCGGGAGTAAATGATGTGCCCAAAGAGGCTACCGCATTGTCAAACCCCGCCTGATGCAGTGCGATCACATCCATATATCCCTCACACAACAGAATATAATGCTTTCTTGTGCTCCTGGCAAAATTCATTCCGTACAAATTGCGGCTCTTGTCAAAAATCATTGTCTCCGGTGAGTTGAGGTACTTAGGCTCCCCCTCCCCCATCACACGTCCTCCAAATCCAATGACACGGTTATTGACATCCATAATTGGGTACATCACCCGATTCCAGAACTTGTCACGCCCTCCGCGCTGCTCATCAATGGTGACAAGGCCGGAATCCTTGAGCAATTCATCCTCATAGCCCTGTTTTCGCAAATAGCGATACAAATCGTCGCTGAACTTGTTGGCATATCCGAGCCCAAATTTCTTCAAGGTCTCGGGGGCAAGCCCCCGCCGCACAAAATACTGCATGGCATTCTGCCCCTGCTCCATTCTCAGTTGGGCATAAAAATATTTCGCCGCCGTCTTATTGACCTCTAATATTCTTGCCCGCCGATCCGCTTCCCGCCTGGCGCCCTCAGACATCTCCAGCTTAGGAAGCTCTATCCCGGCCCTCTGAGCAAGCGCCTGTAAAGCCTCCTGAAATGTATAATTCTCATACTGCATTAAAAATGTGATAACATTCCCACCTGCCCCACAGCCAAAACAATAATACATCTGCTTGCCCTGGCTCACGGAAAAAGATGGCGTCTTCTCATTATGAAAAGGACAGAGTCCAAAATGGGTACTGCCCTTTTTCTGCAAACGCACATAATCCGAGATTACATTTACAATATCATTGGCGGAACGGACTTGTTCAATCAGTTCATCGGAATAATACGGCATCCAACTCTCCTTTCCCTATCACATATTCGCTCACTTTAATTGACCTGCCATGCCTTCGGCAAAAAATATTGTTCAAATTTGGCAATCGCATACTGATCCGTCATACCTGCAATATAGTCACAGACAACACGCTCCTTTGTCTGCCCCTGCTCCATCATTGCAAGATACCACGCCGGCAATTCTTCAATGTGCTGTTTGTAATATTGAAATAGACGGCTAATCAGTCCTTCGGCACGCTCCTCCTCCCCTTTCGCCACAGGGTTGCAGTATACTTTCTCAAACATAAACTTGCGCAATGCCCGCATCGCCGTCTCTACCTCCTGCGACATACAGATATCATTCTTCCCCAAACTGTTGGTGATGATATTGTGAATTAGGTTGTCCAAACGCTCCCTTGTAGTCATTCCCAAAACTTCGCGAAACTCTATGGGAATGTCTTCCTCAGCCAACACGCGCGCGCGGATGGCATCATCTATATCATGATTAATGTAAGCAATTTTGTCGGAAAAGCGCACAATCTTTCCCTCCAAGGTGGAGGGCATCAGGCTGGTCTGATGGTTCAAAATCCCATCCCTGACTTCCCAGGTCAAATTCAACCCTTCTCCATCCTTCTCAAGCCGCTGTACAATGCGCACGCTCTGCTCATTATGTCGAAATCCGCCCTCGCAAATAGCATTCAAAATCCTTTCTCCGGCATGTCCGAACGGAGTATGTCCCAAATCATGGCCAAGCGCAATCGCCTCCGTCAAATCCTCATTCAGCCTGAGCGCCTTGGCAATCGTGCGGGCATTCTGAGAAACCTCCAGCGTATGGGTCAGCCGCGTTCGGTAATGGTCTCCCCGTGGTGTCAGGAAAACCTGTGTCTTATGTTTCAGGCGCCGAAAAGATTTGCAATGCAAAATTCTGTCGCGGTCCCTCTGGAATACCGGTCGGATGTCACACTGTGCTTCCTCTCTTTCGCGCCCCTTTGTTTTCTCACTCAACGAAGCAAAAGGACTTAAATAGGTTCGTTCCAACAGCTCTATATTCTCTCTGATGAGCAAACTACATCACCTCTAAATGATATATTCCGCACAAATCTATCATTTCCTTTATTTTTTCTTCAAAATCCGCAGAATTTTACAATCTGAAAGCCCCGTTAATATTTGCCGATGCATTTTGAGATTGCACGCGCAATATGATACGGCGGGGTTTCCATATGTTTTTTCACATTTTGCAGACTTTCACGTATAGAAATGTTTTGCGGGCAATGCTGTTCACATTTCCCACATCTCAGGCATTTGGAGGCATTGCTTGGATTCATGCGCAATGTCGTACACATCATATACGCTTTCATCCCCTGATACCAACTGTCCGTATATCTCGTATTGTAAGCGGCGAAACAACCAGGGATATCTACGCCCGCCGGACAAGGCATACAGTAACCGCATCCTGTACAGGGTACTTTTATGTAGCGATTGATTTCAGCTTTGACCTTCTCGATCACTTCCCGGTCATGCTCCGTCATACAGCCGGCGTCTGCCTCCCTGGCAATCCTCACATTCTCTTCTACCTGGGCAACATCGTTCATACCAGAAAGCACCACGGTCACTTCCGGCTGATCCCACAGCCACCGCAGTCCCCATTCCGCAGGGCTCCGTTTTGGTTCTTCATTCTCCAGTATCTTTGCCGCGCTTTTGGGCAGCCCCTGCACCAGGCGCCCTCCTCTGAGCGGCTCCATGATAATTACCGGCAGCCCCTTCTCATGCGCATACTTTAATCCTCTTCTTCCCGCCTGCGAATGTTCATCCATATAATTGTACTGAATCTGGCAGAAATCCCAGTCATAGGCGTCGAGAACTTTGATAAAATTATCTGTACCTCCATGGAAAGAAAATCCTATATTATGAATCTGCCCTTTTGCCTTCTTCTCTTCAATCCATTCTTGAATGCCAAATTCCTGTAGACGCCCCCAAGTTGCCACATCATTGAGCATATGCATCAGATAATATTCTACATGGTCGGTTTGCAGACGCTCTAACTCTTCCATAAAATACCGCTCCATATCTCCCTTTTTCTTAACATAATAATGGGGCAGTTTTGTCGCTATCTTTACCTTATCACGATATCCCTTCGCCAGGAACTTGCCCAAGCATGCTTCGCTCCCTCCATAAGTATATGCAGTATCAAAGTAATTCACGCCATGTTCTATGGCAATCTTCATTTGTTCTTCCGCTTTTTCCTGGTCTATACCCGCGCCTTTCTTGGGAAAGCGCAGGCAGCCATAGCCTAAAATTGATAATTTCTCCTGATTGGATGGATTTAATCGGTATAACATTGCATCTCCTCCTCTTGCCTTTCCTAGAGACTAAAAAAGCTGTTGCATTCAGCAACAGCTTTTCTCATGCAGGAGATGGGACTTGAACCCACACGATATTGCTACCACAGGCACCTGAAGC
>CAJUTD010000014.1:0-1780 GCA_910589635.1 uncultured Lachnospiraceae bacterium
GTGTAATGTTATCTTACATCAGTTTGGAGGTTTACACAAACTTTGGGATAGTCCCGTTGGATATTCCCCTATGCTATCAAAATATGCCTGTATTTCTTTTTGTAAATGTTTTTTTGATAAATCTGCGTAGTTATTTGTTCTTAAATTATTTCCCGTGCAATACAAACTTCTTTTAAAATCCCACACCATTTGCCCTCCTGACATTATTCCAGAAGATACCGATGCCCCAGCTCCAAGAAGGAACGACATTATATTATTAGGCTTAACCTTAAAACTATTTGCAAATGTATTAACATCTATTATTCTCATATACTCCTCCTGATAAACACAAAACAGTCAAGGGCTTTTAAGCATCCAACATTAGTTTATTATTTCTTACTTCCGCAATTTTTAGCCTTTCCCTCATATGCATCATCAGCAATATACTGCTGTATTGTTTTCTTGCTTTTTAAATAGTATTTCTTTCCGGTGCTATCTGATATATAAACAGTAATTTTATTCGATTCCTTTAATACCCCTTTTTCAACTTCATTTCTCAAATTTCTAATAAACATCTTTAAATCAAATACCAAATCAATTGATTGCTCTGGCTCCAATATATATGGCAAGGGTTTTTGAATTGCTTTGTATATTGGATTTTTTATATCTGGCATAAATAGCAATACCTTTTCTCTCGAAACTTTAATGCCCCACCCCTCAACAACCACATTCCTATTTCCAATATTTGAAACAGATAAATTCACAAAATGCACTTCTAAATTTCCGTTTTCCGCAAACACTATATTTTTATCAAAAAAATTTAATTTTACTTTTTTGCATTTGCGTAACGAATCTGCCATAAAGTCACTATTACCGCTGCAGCAGTTGCTACTGCTCCGACTGCCTGTCCTATTGCTGCAAATGCTGTCCAAAATAACACTTGCTTATCCATAAACTTCCCCCATATCATTCTTCAATACTAATATCCCAAACCGCCTCTTCCACAACCTTCACGCACTCATCCACGTTTTTCTTTATCTCATCTCCCCATAACCGGATAACCGTCCAGCCCTCAAACAGCAGTCTTTTATTAACTTCATCATCCCTCTCTCGGTTTCTGGATATTTTATTTACCCAATAACTGCCATTATTGCTTTTCTCCAGCCGTGGTTTCAGCACTTCCCAGTCTTTCCCATGAAAAAACTCACCGTCACAGAAGATTGCTATTTTATATTTCGTCAGGACAATATCCGGATTCCCCGGAAGCCCCTTATAATTCTTGCGGTAACGGTAGCCTTTGTTCCAAAGGGCTTTCCGTAGCATAACTTCTATCTTTGTGTCTTTTGATTTAATATGCTGCATATTTTTCCGTCTCTGCTGTGCAGTCAGATTATCCAAAATTCATCACCCTCTGTCATGCAAGGTCGCTAAGCAGCACCTGCCTGTTTACACTAAATATCTCTTTTATCCGTTTATGGCTGTATGGTGTCTGGTTATGCTGTTCAACCAGCTTAATCATATTTGAAACACTCACTGCAGAACCGTTTACTCCGGTTGCATCCACAATGTTTTTCAGCTGTTTGTCAATATTTGTTCCAAATCCACCTGCAATATAGGAAAAGAATGCCAGCGGTTTGTCTCCATCGCCATAACTGCTGATATTTCCAATATAATTGTGTACCATTCTGTTAAAATGGTCGTTGCTAATTGTATATTTATGGTATGCCTTATTATCCAGTATTGCCTGATAACCGTCCCCATCAGATAATACCAGCACATCAGGAGTAAGCCCAATTGGTCC
>CAJUTD010000014.1:1805-2387 GCA_910589635.1 uncultured Lachnospiraceae bacterium
ATACATCCTGAAACAGCTCTACCGTTGCCTTTTCAAATTCCGTTGCCTCATCTCTTCCCTTAAATGCCATTTCAAAGTATTTTGTCATAAATGCCCCTACAGAGCCATTGGGATATGTTTCAACCAGCACATTCTCTACTGTTTTCCCGTCTATCCCCGTTACACTGATAATGTAATCCACCACCTGCGGTGTTATCTTCGTTATTGGCTTTTCCAGCGATTCCGCAATATATGCCTGCATAATTTTCTGTCTTGCTATCATTGCAGCCGTAACCGTTTTCGTCAGTGCAAGATTGCGGTTGTCCTTTCTATGCTTCGGATCTAAGCCGTATTTCCGCTGGAAATATTCATGCTGTTCCGGACGGTCAATAAAATTAGGCTTTTCTGCCAGTATGCTTTTTACTTCTTCCCTCTTATCGTCTAATACTGCCACCTGTCCGCCGTCACGCTTTACAAGCTGCGTATATTCCAGCCAGTTAATAATTGTATTTGCCAAATCCGTTAAATGACTGTATGGATGCTCTGGGTTTACTGCACCCTTAGAGGACTTGTACTTGGTAAAAAAGTCCTCCTCCAGATAGG
>CAJUTD010000014.1:2397-46352 GCA_910589635.1 uncultured Lachnospiraceae bacterium
CTCCATAATTCCGAAACTGGATAATTCTGTCCACAATATAGTTATAGCATTTGTCGCTTTCATTTTCTGCCTCTGTAACAATAACCTTTGCAATTTCCTCTTCTGTCAGGTATTTGATTTTTTCATCTGACATCAGTTTCAGCAGAAAACGGAATGGACGTATTTTAAAACGGGAAGCTACCTGCACACCCCTTCCAATCGAAAAGGAAGAAGGAAACTGATACTTTAATATCTGCCCCTTTAAAACTTCCACCGGAGAATCACCATTCATAATAGCTTCTCCTGCTAACGTCAGCTTGATTTTGCCTGTGGATTCCTGCGTAAATATCAGTCCAAGGCTCACCAGCCATGCCTTATATGTCCTGCCGCCTCCGCCTGTCTGGTCACGGCGTTCCCCTTTTCTCTTTAATCCGGCCTCTTCCAGCGCATCCTCATACGCCAGATGGGAATTTCTCTGCCCTTCCCACTCCTGATTCAGCGATAAATCAGCAAATGAGGCAAGCACTTCAGGAATTGAATTTAATTTCCGCTTCGGGCGGGTAACCCACCAGTAATTTAACATCTGCCTTACTCCTTAATATTCCAGTGTATAGATTCCATCATCATATTTTTTAAACAGTACCTTTGTTCCACCTGCATTTTCAAGCATTTCCTTTGTAATATATACTCCATCCGGAACACCAAGCTGCCGTCGTATCCATTCACCCAAAACAGCATTGCTTTCTGGTGTGTGCAGTCCCTTTCCATTTGCTTGCGCCTGTCTCATATAAAATGCCCCATACCCTTTAATGATAACCTTGAAAACGGGGTATGTTCCGTCAGAATTTACCGGCGGAAAAAATCCCTGCTTCTGGTCTGCCGTATTATAAGGTATGTATGCCTGATTACGGTTTCTTTTGTAACCGTTTTTCCGGATTCCCCAATTAACGCCTGAACCATATCCGGTTTCCGTTCCATCCGCTTTTAACAGGGAAATTTCCAGCATATCCAAAGGCTGTATTATTTCATACTTTTCCCATGAAAGATTTTCAAGGTTTGTTTCCGCCACATCATCTTCCACATTTTTCTTTGCCGCAAAGGTCAGCCGGCTGCTTAATCCATTATCAAAGCAGTCCATGCTGTCAGGCAGGAGGCTCTTGTAATAACGGTGTGCCTCTTTCGCATCACACGCATCCATGCACTCTCTTCTTGCATAAAAAGCATTCATGGTATAATTCGCCGAACCGCAGTATGCGGCAACTGCCTCATTTCCCCTGCACCACACATAAACTTTAGAATGAACCTGTTTCCCCTCTACAATGTAGCGGCATGTTATTTTCGGCATCCCTGCCACACTGTTCAGACGCTCAATCTGTGCACATATCTTTTTATGTTTTTTCTCTGTAAGCCCTGCACCCTTTGTCATCCCCAAAATAATATCCACTTTAATATTAGGTACATACTCTTTATTCTTTCCGTCATACAGCTTAATCAAGTGGCTTGAAATTCGTTCCACATCCGTAAAAGCAGTTACAATCTTTAAACGGTTACAGGAAAGACCGTCTATTTTCGCAGGAGCAAATAAAATTCTATCTTCAAATTCTTCCGTAAACATAAGCTACTCCTTTATGCTGGCAGGCATAGACTCATACTCTATGCCTGCAAAAGTATTTAATATCGCTTCAAATATGATTTTTGCTCCCTGCGGAGGAACCGCCATTCCAATCTGCTTTCTTACGGATTCCTTTGAACCCTCAAATACATAATTATCTGGGAAAGTCTGCAGCCTTGCCCTCTCCCTGTTCGTCAATGCCCTTGGTTCTGCGTAATGATAAATATGCGTCCCCCCGCCGCCGGAACCAGTAACGGTATATGCCGGCTTTTCCGGATCAAGCCTCTTATATATCTGGCTGATTTTTGCCCCTTTGACATTCAGCTGTAGATGTTCCGGGATGTCTGCCGTAAATGCGTTCTGTCCGGGCTTAATATAAGTCAGCCTTTCCACTACTTTAGCAGACTGCTTCGTCAGTTCGTTATTAGGTGCATCCTCTGGTATCGGCGGCACCTCTATCGCTGTTTTACATGTATTGTCAACACCTTTATACTGCTTCGTGCTGGGGATTTTGAACACATAGGGCAAATCCTCCCTTATGCCCACGATAATAACCCGGTGCCTTGCCTGCGGCACACCGTAATCCTCAAATTTGTATAGATTGGGATACAGCCGGTAACCCACAGCCTCCAAATCATCCTGAATCTGCTCAAATGCATGTCCGTCATTGGCACTTTTCAGACCACCGACATTTTCGGCAAGAAACCACTGCGGATGATACTTTTCCAGCACCTTAACTCCATAAGTATATAACGGACCAAAAACACCTTCAAACCCCTTCTGCTCCCCTACCACCGAAAAATCATTGCAGGGGAAACCAAAAACAAGTGCATCAATCTCCCCTAAATGCTCTATATCCAGTTTTCTGACATCACTATGGATCACACTGTCTGCATCATCGGGGCATATATTTCTTGTATATGTATTACATGTTTCCAAATCATAGTCATTTGCCCATTTATGTATAATCTTATATTCCGGTTTCTCTATTTTTGCCGTTGTTGCTGCCAGTGCCAGCCCGCCCGGTCCGCAGAACAGCTCGCCTAATCTAAATTCCGTTATTTTTTCCGTATTCATCAAATCCTGTCTCCATTCATCATTACGAAACTGCGTTCAAATACAACGCCTGCCGCATCGGCTATCTCGTCTAAATCTGCAATTGTAAAACTTCCCCTCTTCATCTTAGCATTAAAACTCTGTGGCGACTTGCCAAGCCGTCTTGCCAGTTCTGCCTCGCTGAGATTGCACCTGACACATAATATTTTAATCTGTTCTGATATTGTCATTGCACATTTCCTCCATACAAGATATAGTATAAACGATTATTTTGATATAATCAACAAAAATATTAAGCATACGAAACAATCCCTGAACAATTTAATTTCAACAAAATAGGCGAAACCATTATTAACACCCTCGGCTTCGCCTCATTTCCCTATATTTTAGCAAAAACAACATCTGTTGGAGAAATAAATTCAACCGAAACACTGTCCCCAACTTCTATACCACATGACTGGTACCATGGGGTAAATGCTTTACATGCTCCTGCTCCCACACCCTCAAATTGTTTTGCATACTGTACGCCGTTCTCATAAGGACCATTTCCAGATGCCTTAATCTTCATAGATGGATACCCATTAGCAAAATGTGCAGTAAACAAATCTCCCCGCTTAATACTATAACTTCTTGCATACTGTGATGGAATTTTCACATACGATTCTCCTTCTATTGGGTCGCGATTTGTAGGATTTCTGTACGTTCCCCACGCAATATGTGACGGCTTTACTATTACTACATATTTATCTCCCTTTGATGGCATGATATAACCTCCAAACACTTTATTTCGAACTATAGATAGAACATATCGTCCATCCTACCTCTATAGTATAAAGCATTTTAAGATTTAATCAACAAAAATATTAAGCATGTCTGGTTTCTTAAAAAAAGAAGGCAGTCCTGCAAACCAAGACCGCTCTCATTTCCTACACATATATGATTTCCCTTAATATTTCTTCCTCCACCCTTGCCATAATATTATTGACCTTTCCTACCCACAGCATAGGGTCCTCATTCTTCAAATCCTCTGTTACCCCCTCTTTTTCTTTTATCCGTTTCACTGCCATTTCCAGCTCTCTGTAACACTCCTCATCCACCCCGTACAGATATTCATTCCATGTCCCATCCAGCACCATTCTGAAATATCTATGTCTGTCATTCTTCATCAGATATTCCCCTCTCATCATACCGTATTTGCCAACCGGATAATCCGTATTTTGTTCCACATTTATATCCGGATAATAGCATCCATCCTCCGCAAGATGGTACTCTATTCCATTTTCCACAATAACCTCTGCTAATTCTTTTCCCATAGGCTCTTCCTCCTCATATAACATTAAATTCTGTAGTTAGAATCACAAAACCATATATAGTTTTCTATCCTTCAACATAAAAACTGCCATCATATCCCAGCAGAATGGCCGCCCTGTCCTCCGCTGTCAGTTCCCGGTTCGTCAAAATCACTGCCCATGCCGGCAATCCATCCCTTAGACTGGCATTTCTTATCCTGTCACTGCAGTTTCTCTCAATCATCTTCTCCAGCTTCATAATAAATGCCAAACAATCCACTGCCTGCGTACTCCAGTGCCGACATGGTATCTTCTCCCGTTGCCAGACAGATTATTTTATCTGCCGCTGCCTGCGTGTCATACATGGCAATCAAATCCGCCATATCTTCAATCTTCATCATGGTTTCCCCCTCTCGATTTTATTATGGATAAAAACAGTGCCTCTCTTTATCTGAATGCATTATACCGCGCTTCTCTACAAAGGTCAGCCGCCTTTTTTAATTCTTTTATCCATGCCGCAGTCAGTGATTTTCCCTCATGCCCTCAATGTACCCTGCCCACGGTGCAGGCACATTGCCAGATACGCATTTTGTCAGACAACGTCCGAAAAATGCCTCTGGCCAGGGGAAATATCCCCTAAAACCCCTAATATTTGTATAAATACGGTATTGGTGTATCATTCCTACACCATTTTGCCCATTCCTACACCACATTCCTACACCAATCTGCGTTTTTGGTGTATCATTCCTACACCATGCTTTTTAAGAAATTTTTCGTGGTGTATCATTCCTACGCCATTTTTCCGTTTTTGGTGTGCCTTTCCTACGCCATTTCGGCTTTTTGGCGTATTATTCCTACACCACATTTTTATTTTGCATTTTGAAATTAGAAACAACAATTTTTATTTCATTGACTTAAATTTTTTATTCTGTTAGCATTTAATCAAAATGGATACCTACTCAAAAATAGTAGGTAATATCAAATGGAACAAGCACGTTTTGAGACAGGAATGGAACAGTTAAGGAAGATTGACGGAATCGGTATGGGAAAATGTCATAAAATCATTGAAAGACATTGCACCCGGTGTTAGCAGATTTATTATTGAGTTCGCATTTTGAAAAATTTATCCAGTGTATTCCATATGTCGTTTTTCTAAAAGTGTTAAACGCCATAACAGTTGCAAAAAATGTTTTTTCAGCAAGAAAAATCCCAAAAACCTATTGACCTTCACGGAACGTCATGGATTAAAGTGATTATATCAAGAATAAGGAGGCCATACAGAATGAGAACGGTAAAAGAATTGGCAGAAATCACAGGTATCAGCGTGCGCACACTTCACTATTATGATGAAATCGGTCTGTTAACACCGACTGGCAGGAGTGAAGCAGGATACAGGCTTTATGACGATAATGCTTTAGAGACTCTGCGTCAAATACTATTCTTTCGGGAATTTGATATTTCTTTACGGGAAATCAAGTCTGTCATGGAAAATCCGGCTCTTGATAAAAAACAGATTCTGCAAATGCAGCGAACGATGCTGACAGTAAAAAAGGAACGCTTAGAGCGTTTGATTGCCAGCATTGATGACATTCTGAAAGGAGAGAACAATATGGATTTTAATGTATTCAGCAGAACAGAGGTGGAGGAAATATTTGATTCCATAATTCAGCACATGAATGAGAAACAGAAAAATGCACTGGAAGAACAATTTGGCGGCATTGACGGATTCCATGAACATTTTATGGAAAACGCCGCAAAGGAGGAAACACAAAAAAGTTGGGCGAAACTCATAGAATGGCATGGCAGCAAGGAGGATGCCTTAGAGGCAGCGAAGAATCCCATAGGGGAAGAACTGCTTCGTGCACTCCGCCTGCGTCAGGAAGCTGTTATGGATAAACTGGTTAAGCGGAAAAATGAGGGATTTCCTTTGGATTCCTTTGAAATCAGGGAAGTGGTTGCAGAATATGGGTTTGTTCAAAAACAATTATTCCGCATAAAATACGAAAAGGATGTCATGCTGCAACTGGCAGATTTATATCAAAACAACAAAGAAGTACAAACAGAATGTGACAGCCAGTATGGAGAAGGCGTTGCGGAATTTTTTGCCGAAGCCATCCGGCATTTCTATGAAGAATAATTATTCCAATACATTCTGTTAGAAAAGATTGCCTTTGCCTGATATCTGCGTAAGCTTCAAATATCAAGACAAAGGCAACCTTTTTTCAAAATTTTTATAATCGTATCAGAACTCTTTTGGTTTTGTGTAAATATCGTGTAAATTTCCTATTCACAACTCCTACAATGCCTATAAATTCTGGCTTTTACAAGAAGATTTGTCCTTACGGTTTTGTAAGATACTGAAAAATAGAAACGCTACAAGACAATTTTTGTATAATAAAAAGCATCTGGATTACTATTTTCCAAATGCTTTCTATCAATCATTAACACAATCCAGTCATCAGTATATTAAGCTATAGCCCTTCTTGTGGAGCAACCCTTTATCACACTTTAAAGGATGATACTGTCTGATTCAAAAGCTCACTCAAGTGGGACAATTCTTCCATTTTTGCCAGTACCGTGCTGGCATTCTCATCTGAACTCTGTGCAGATTTCTCCATGCCTTGTATGTATTCTGTGATGGCACCAACCAGTAAAGTGATGGCATGAATGGCCTCATTAATCCCATCCATGTTGACACTCATCTGCCGGGAAGCCACTCCCAAATCACTGGAAATGCTACTGTAAAATTCGGCATCCTGCTTATACATCCCGGCAAGCTGCGTCATACCCTCGTAATCTTTCATCACCTTTTCATTCATAAAATCAAGCACCTTTTCTGAGGTGTCTGATAAAACCGATACGCTCTCTACCACATCTTCCGTCACCTGCCGGATTTTGTCCACTGCGATTCTGGAGTTATCTGCAAGCTCACGGATTTCATCGGCAACAACTGCAAATCCTTTCCCTGCCTCACCAGCTCTGGCTGCCTCTATCGACGCATTGAGCGCCAGAAGATTTGTCTGGGAGCTAATAGAAAGAATTTCCTCCGTCAGCGTGTCAATATCCTGCACTCTGTGGCTGTCTGAAATGGCCTGTTCCAGCTCCTGCTGTGTCTGCTGATAGATACGAATCGCCTCCTGACCGGACTTTTCTGAACTCTCATGCCTCTCATTGGCACGGATCATAATATCGCCGGATTGCTCTGCCGCTTCACTGGCTTTCTTTGCCACATCCTCAACCAACACGCCCAATGCCTGTCCGGTATGCTCGATATTGTCGACCAGCTCCTTCGCCTCCTGTGTCTGTGTCAGCACCTGCAAAACAGAATTGAGAATATTAGAAATTTCCTCCGTCAGTCCAGCCATCTTGCCCGATGTTTCCTCCGCTATTATATCAATGCTTTCCGCCTCTTTCTTTGTATTCAATATGATATTACGAATCTGCTGTTTTACCTCAGTCGTAGCCTTCTGAATCTGTTCCGTTTCATTTTTATATTCTTTGGGAATCCCCTTCTCGCTGACTGTGTTTTCAGAAAAATCACCAGAAGCAAACTGTTTCAGCGTCTGTATCGGCGCCAGCATTCTGCCAATAAGACCTGTCATGAATACAACGACAAGGACAATCATGACAAGCGCTATAACCACAGCTACGACAATCATTGTCGTAAGAGAGCGTATCACATTCGCTGTCGGCACAACGACCCCTAATTTCCAGTTGCTTCCTTTAATCTGTGATACAGCAAAGTAACACTCGCTCTTGTCATAATCTTTGAGCTTAATGACTTTACTGTCTGTTCCTGCAATCAAGCCTGACAACTCAGGTATAATATCTATAACAGCAACTGCCGATTCCTCCTTCGGCTCATACTCCTTATTTTCATGAGCAATATACTGTCCACTGCTATCGGCAAGAAATCCATATACACCCTCTGCAAAGTTGATACTTCCAGTTAAATCCGTCACGGTCCCCAATGTCACATCCAAACCAATGACTGCCGCCAGTTCACCTTCTATATAAACCGGCGCAGCAATCGTCGTACACATCTGATTAGTCAGCACATCCCAATACGGATCCGTTACAATCACTTCCTTTTTCTCTGCTGCCTGCTGATACCAGCCACGCTCAACCGGATTGTAGCCATCCGGTATTTCAGCCGCTCGGTTAGACTGGATGAATTTGCTGTCTTTTGTTCCGCAATACAGATTTAGAAGCTCTTCCCTTCCTTCCGCATAAGTATTCATGACCGACTGGATAAACTCATCGTCCGTGTTTGACGCGGCTTCTATGCTGTTAGCCGCCCCGTCTGCCAACTGTTTCTCATTTTCAATCCATGTGTTAATTTCCTCTGCATACTTATCGGCATTTAACTGCAGCGCTTCCGTCTGATTCTGAATCAAATTTCTTCCAGCTAAAGCAATAATTCCAACCGTCGTTAAGATGATACTTACCGCTACCATGCAGATGACGCTCATTGTCAGTTTTCCTTTAATTGTTTTTTGCATCGTTTGCATCCACCTTTCTACATTCCCTACTGCACCCATATATTATACATCTTAGCAGATAATATCAAGCGGTCTGGTATAATTCGCACTTTTTGAGGTATATTTTGTAATTCTAAACAGCAAACATTGCACTAGATCAGTCATAATCCAGCATTCTGGTTCTGTAACAAATAAAAGAATTGCATTATCCTTTATCCCGCAATTGATTTGTGATGTTTCTTTATCCAGAAAGGAATATAAGAATCATGAAATGGATAACGGGCATTCAGACAGAAGATATTTTAATTCACGCCATACACTGCAGTATTTTATAAGCTTCAAATATCAAGGCAAAGACAAACTCAAAGTTTTTATTATCGTATTAGAACTCTTTTGGATTTGTTCTTATCGTTTGATAAATTATCATTAAAACAAGACCTTCATGCGGGTTCCTTCCCCAGATTCCGACTCCGCAAAAATCTTGTGCCCCAGCCTGCTGAGTATTTTCTTCACCAGATAAAGTCCAATCCCGGACGCCTTCTTATCGCTCCTGCCATTGTAACCGGTATAGCCCTTATCAAATACCCGCGGCAAGTCTTCCGGCAGAATGCCGATGCCGGTATCCTCTACCACCAGGCAGCCTCCTTGCATATAAATACGGATGCCTCCTGAAGTAGTATACTTTATAGCGTTAGACAAAAGCTGCTCCAACACAAAAACCATCCATTTCTCATCTGTCACCACCTTAATGTCCACAGTTTCATAGGAAAGCGTCAGGTTTTTACGGATAAACATAGGCGCATATTTGCGCAATGCCTGGCGTATCATATCATCCAGCTCATATTCCTGTAGCACAAAATCATTGATTCCTTCCATCAGCCTCAAATACTGCATCACCATCTCTACGTACTGCTCAATACGAAACAGCTCGCTCTGAATCTGCCGCTTCTGATGATATTGTCCCTCTTCTCCTTCTACCTGCTGCTGCAAGAGCAAATCCATTGCGGCAATCGGCGTCTTAATCTGATGGGTCCACAGAGTAAAATAGTCCGTAACATCCTTCTTCTCGTTCATAAGTGACGCCACCTGTTCAAGCCGCTCCTCCCTGGAAACCCCAAGCAATTCCTGGTATAAGCGCTCCTGCTCATCTTCTGCTTTCGGAAAACGCTCCACGCCATTCTTAACCGCCTCCAGCTGCCAGCTCAGGTGTTCTAATTTCTTACGATAATGCAAACCGTCTACCAAAAACAACGTCAGGCCAAAAGCCAGGCACAGGCAGACAGCATACCCTACGGCCTCCATCGGCAGTCGGTAGAGAAACATCACGACAAGAAAGATGAGGCCGTAGCCGCCGAATAAGACAAGCCCCAGACGATGACGCTTTGCATATGATCTAATCCACCACATAACCGATTCCTTTCTTGGTTTTGATGATATCCTTGACGCCGATTTCCTCCAGCTTTTTCCTCAGCCTTGCCACATTCACGGTCAGCGTATTATCGTCAATAAAACTGTCGGATTCCCACAATTTCTCCATCAGTTTATCCCTTGTGACGATCCTGCCCTTCTGTTCTAACAGGCAGCGCAATATCCCCATCTCATTCTTTGTCAGCTCTATCCTGGCATTTTCAAAAGTAACTACTCCTTTGCCGGTATCAAATATCATCCCACTATGCTCCATCAACGCGCTGTCCCCGGCAAAATCATAGGTGCGCCGCAGTAATGCCTGGATCTTTGCCTGTAATACATTTAAGTCAAACGGCTTTGCCACAAAATCATCTCCGCCCATATTCACCGCCATAACAATATTCATATTGTCAGAAGCAGAGGAAATAAAGATAATAGGGACTTTCGATATTTTGCGGATTTCATCACACCAATGGTAACCGTTATAAAAAGGCAGGGAAATATCCATCAATACGAGCTGCGGATTCTGCGCGATAAATATCTGTAATACTTCCTGAAAATTTTCCACGCAGACCGCCTCGTAACCCCAGCTTAACATATGTTGCTGAATCGCTTGAGCAATGACTGCGTCGTCCTCTACAATCAATAACTTATACATAATATTCTCCTACTATACATTGCACGCTTTGCCGCGCCGAGCACGATTATGAAGCAATCACTACCTCTTGTGCAAGTGCGGATTCGTCCTAAGGGGTACCGGGCTTGCCGGGGGATGCCATAGGACGGACAGCTTCTTTTTTCTTAAAGGAAATTCGTAGAAACTTCCTATAAAATAATAAAAACTGTTGCAGGAAAATCCCAACAACCCCATTTGCTGAAATTTTCTTGCAACAGCTATATAATCTTCTATATTTTCATTTACAGCTCAATGCTGCCTGTCATCTTCTCATTGATTACATAATATGCCATATGCTCATCCGGCTTGATATACAGGCGAAGAGATTTGATGGAAGACTCCCTGTGTCCCTCTGCGATGTAAATCTGTTTTGCCTTGTCTACAATCTCTTTCGTAGTGATTTCCAGTTCCTGGAACTGCACATAAACTTCTTCTACTTTCTCTACCGGTTTCTTCTTTGCGGTTGTCTTGCCTGGCTTCCTGCCTGGCTTACCCTTCTTTGCAGGAACATCCTTCGTTTCATTCACAACAGCTGTCTCTTTCTCTGCCGGCTTAGTTTCCTTCTTCTCTGCTGCTTTCGTCTCTTTCACAACAGCTGCCTCTTTCTTCTCCGCCGATTTCGCTTCCTTTTCAACAGCTGCTGCCTTATCTGCCGCCTTCACGACAGCTTCTTCTTTCACGGCTGCTGGTTTTGTTGAAGTTACTTTCTTGTCCTTGCTTTCCATTTTTAAAATCCTCCCTAATTATTCCTATTGACAGACTAAAAATTTCTCCATTGCCAATAAAGCCTCTTCTTCATCGCTTCCATCAGCCACTATATTTACGGTCATTCCTTTTGACGGATTAAATGCCATGATTCCCATAATGCTCTTCGCATTAATTCTTGCTTCGTTGCTCTCGAGACGGATTTCACTGTCAAACTGACATGCTACCTGAACCAACTCAGCAATAGGATTGTTGTACTCTTTCGCTACATTAGATACAATAATTTTTTTCTCACTCATTTTATCTCTCTTTCTCATGTAAACCTATACACACAATCTGTTTCATGAATCTAGTACCATATAAAATATACTCCATGTACAGGGCTTTTTCAAGGGTGTTTCTGAAAACTGGTAATTTACACGAAAGATTAGTATTTATGCCCTAAAAATTGGACATTTTTCAGTAGTTTTCTCGTATTTCTCTCCTTGTATATCATACTTTTCCGCAGCGCCTGTACCCATACGGCACTACCACATTAAAAATCAGAATTTTTTATCAGTGCTTCTATTCTACCCTTTAACTGCAAAATATATGTATCTACTATAATAACTGGCTCCATATGGATTACGGAGCCCAGTAAATATCGTTAGTGATTACACTATACCATAATGGGAATATATGTTATAATCATTAATCATATGCAAAGGAGAGTAAATTTATGTTAGAAAAGTTTTTCAAACTGAAAGACAACAACACAACTGTACGCACGGAAGTCATTGCCGGATTCACAACATTTATGACCATGGCGTACATCCTTGCCGTCAATCCAAGCATCTTGGGCGAGGCTGGCATGAATCCGAATGCCGTAATGATTGCCACAGCGCTTGCCTCATTTGTGGGAACTATCTTGATGGCCCTGCTAGCAAATTACCCGTTTGCCCTGGCGCCCGGCATGGGCTTAAACGCCTATTTTGCCTACTCTGTCGTTATCGGCATGGGCTATTCCTGGCAGATTGCTTTGTTTGCTGTATTTATAGAAGGTATCATTTTTATCGTGTTATCCCTCACCAATGTGCGTGAAGCTATCTTTAATGCGATTCCTGCCACTTTAAAAGCCGCTGTCAGCGTAGGTATTGGCCTGTTTATCGCTTTTATCGGCTTACAGGATGCCAAACTTATCGTGTCGAATCCCTCCACGCTGGTTACCTACCAGACATTTAAGGGCGAGACTTTCCACTCCATCGGCGTGGGCGCCATTCTGGCGTTGATTGGTATCTTAATTACCGCTGTCTTGCTGGCAAAAAATGTCAAAGGCGGTATCCTCATTGGCATCCTTGCCACCTGGATATTGGGTATCATCTGTGAATTGATTGGCATTTATGTGCCCAATCCCGATGCCGGTATGTACTCTACGATTCCAGCCGGAATTGTCAGCCTGGACTTCTCCTCATTCAAAGAAACCTTCGGCGCGGTATTTACCGGAACGGATTTTGCTTCCGTCAAAATTTGGGACTTTATTGTAATCATGTTCTCTTTCCTATTTGTAGATTTGTTCGATACCCTGGGCACCTTAATCGGCGTTTCCTCCAAGGCGGACATGCTGGATAAAGACGGCAAGCTGCCCCGCATCCGCCCGGCGCTTTTGTCCGATGCGATTGCAACCTGTATAGGCGCCATTTTTGGAACCTCCACAACCACAACATATGTAGAGAGCGCTTCCGGCGTAACGGCCGGTGGACGTACGGGACTTACCTCCGTTGTAACCGGCGTACTGTTCTTATTGTCCGTTATCTTCTCCCCCTTGTTCCTGAGCATTCCCAGCTTTGCCATCGCCCCTGCGCTGGTTATCGTTGGCTTCTACATGATGGGCTCAGTAGCAAAGATTGACTTCACCGACATGACAGACGCCATTCCGGCATTCCTGTGCATTATTGCTATGCCGCTTGCCTACAGCATTTCCGAGGGCATTGCGATTGGCGTAATTTCCTGGACGCTGGTGAACTTGATTACCGGTAAAGCAAGGGAGAAGAAAATCAGTATACTGATGTATGTGCTCACGATTTTGTTTGTGGCAAAATATATTTTCCTGTAAATTGACAACATAAAGAGGGCGACTGTGGCGATAATATATTTACTAGTTGAGGATGAGGCTGTCGCTCTAACATAAATTACAAGCTATATATTCGTTCAAAAGGTTTCCATTGCAAAGCAATGGAAACAACATGCACAAAAATTATCTTGGGAAGCTAGCTTCCCAGAGTAATTTTTGTGCATTCTGTCTTTGCCGCACGAGCGGCAAGACCTTTTGAGCGAGTAAATATATTAGTGCGACAGCCCTATCCCCAACGAAGCCATACCATGTAATTTATGTTAGTGCGGCTGACTGTTGTCGTTTGCATTGTTTTGTGAATTAAGGAAATTCTTAATTTTTTGAAATAAATCTTCCGGCATTTGTACAAAACTTTCCCCTATATACGCTGATAATGTTTCAGTATTAACCCAAACATTCGTACCTGTACCAATAAATTTTATAAGCATATCACAATCTTCTTTTGTAATATGGGTATTCGATGGCTCCCAGCTTTGACGACACAGTCGAATTATTTGCTCAATTTCATCCGAATTGGATACAATATATTCTTTATCGCTAAATATAATCTCAATTTTTGTTGCTTTATCAAACATACCATATCCTTGTCCACCTTTGGTTTTGCTACTACTTTTATTCGTACTTACTATCAAAAATATTATGATAATCGTGAATAACAACGCAAACATTCCAATACATAAGCTGCGTTTATCAAAATATTTTTTACCCAATATCAACACACCCATCTGTATAACTGGAATTTATATATACTCCAGTGTTTCCCCATCCATCATTAATTGTATATGTTCCAGTATTATTAGAGGTAAAATTATATCCCGTTACGACAACCCAATGTTCCCCGTATTTTGGATGAGATGTCAATCCTAATATGCATGGATAATCTTTACCAATAATTTTTTTAACTCGTTCTCCCCAACTATATGTGGTTGCAGTTACTGTAGTTGGTTTATAGTATTGCTTAAGATACAACGATAATCCATTTTTTAACTGAGTATAATTAGTACCTAGTCCCATTCTTTGAACAAGTGCATTTATCAAGGAGACACCATCCGAAGATTCTAGACTAGAAGGCACATATGACTGTGACTTATATCGATCATAATAATTCAAAACAATAGCTCCTGCAACAGCTCCACATCTTCCATCCGGATTATAACTGTATCGTGCAGTAGAATGGGGTATACTATCACTGCCTACAGCCCTTGTTCTTATTAAAAAATTGTCGATGTTTAAAGTTCCTATTACATCTGCTTCTGATCCACGCATTAGTGGTGTAATATCTTCTATAGAAACTTCTTTTTGGGACTGTAATTGTATTATACGTCTAACTTGCCTAGTCATATCCGCCTTATAATACATTAGTGGACCGCCATAATAATAATGAGCATCTTTCTCTGAAAAATATTTATTGTTGTATTCAGAATACTCAATCATTTCATTATTATCAGCATTTACAATAACATATCCTGTCGGATTTAACTCATAGTAATATGCGATTACATTCTCATTAGAATCATACAATTTAATTTCAGAAGAATAATCCACTGAAGTATTTTGTTCAATTATCTTATTTGCAAAAGCTGTAATATTAATACTAAAAAGTAATATAAATATCATTAAAAAACTTATAAATACGTGCTTTTTAAACATAGTATTTCCTCCCTCTCAACATAAGTCAATTAAATATATTTTTTCTCCAACTCACATAAAATTTAATATGCATAACTAAAATCCGCGTTCAAAAATTAAAACCTTTCTGATACAGCGCACTTACAGTAATACAATTCTTTTATATCTTTCTTAAATAAACCATTGGAAACACCCCTTTCTTTATTTTTTGAAATAGAATTCTTTTGCTTTTTGTAAAGACTATTCATGTAATACAGCAAATTAAACAAGTTAGTTCACAATGATTAATAACTAACAAATTTTAATATATTTGCTATATATAGAATCATATAGCAAATATAAACATATTGCAAATACAATTTACTTGTTTTTCTTTTCGTTGTAGTCCTTTTTAGTACTTGTGCGCCGTGCTTTAAGCTGTTTTCAAAGCACAAAAATAGATAAGTAAAGAATACTCGTGCCTATCCCTTTCAGCAGCAAAATCATTCCTTCAACATTACACAAAAACCTCATACGCCGGATACGTCCTGTCAAAATGATAACCCAATTTCTCAGCAAGCGCCACCGACCACTTATTCTGTGCGTCCCAGCTGGGATAAAGCCCCCTATCCATGCATTCTAAAATTATCTTCGCACCACAGACAGCCGCAAAGCCTCTTCTGCGGTATTCTTCTTTGGTGCCAATTTCAATCTCAATACCATCGCGGTACACCGTATAGGAAGACGCCCCTGCCACTAACCTGCCCTGGTAAACTACAGCCACGCCCAGACCGCGTTTATGGTATTCCTCATAGTCAGCATACTGTGAGGTGAAATCCTTTGACCATTCCTCTTCCCTTGTCTGCCTGAAAACATCCTCGTCTATCAGTTTGACCTCATAGGCAGGGTCCAGGCTGGCAACAATTTGTTTAAGTTTCTCTTTGTCAAAAATCCCTGGTTCTTTCTTGATGGCATACCGCTCCACTCGCTTACAGCATTCTCCATACGCAGCCTCTATCTCCTTTGCCCAGGCTTCCCCTGTTTCATCCATGGGAGGCACCATAATCACAAATTCCCGGCTGTGCGTTTTTATTTGCTCCGTCACCAGCTCACGGTTGGCCTCCCCCACAAAATAACAGAAATCAGCGAGAAGGATTCTTGCCGCCTGCGGCCTTTCTCTATCATCTGCCCAGGCTTCTCCCATATATCCTTGCAGGCACGACCAAATCAGTGACTCCTCCCAGCCAGCAAAAAGAGGGACAATCCTATCTACTTCCAAACTAGATAACTTATCAATTCCCATAAATAACTGCTCCTCCTAATTTTAACTATATTTGTACTGTAGCAAACTCTCGAAAAATGAACAGGGAGGGTTCTATTGTAAGAGATAGAACCCTCCCTGACTGTCTCAACCATCTATGCTCTCCGATTGCCAATACATCCGCCTATGGGATATGGCGCTAAAGAGAATCATCAACTGTAATCTCTATTCCTCTTTCTGCCCATAATAAGCATTCGCGCCATGCTTGCGGTAATAATGCTTATCCTGCAATTCCTGGGGCGCCGGCTGAATGCGCGGATTAATCGTCTCTGCGCGGTAAGCCATCTTAGCAACCTCTTCCAAAACAACTGCGTTGTGCACCGCTTCATGTGCGTCTTTGCCCCATGCAAATGGTCCATGGTTCTTGCAAAGAACTGCCGGAACTGCCATTACGTCCTTATCCATTTCCTTGAAAGAGTTGACAATCAAATGTCCGGTATTCTCCTCATAAGCGCCGTCAATCTCTTCCTTTGTCAGACAGCGCACACAGGGAATTTCTCCATACATATAGTCTGCATGTGTCGTTCCATAGCAGGGAATGCTTCTACCTGCCTGTGCCCAGCTTGTGGCATAGGAGGAATGCGTATGTACTACGCCGCCGATTTCCGGAAATGCCTTATACAATTCCAGATGGGTTGCCGTATCGGAAGAAGGATTGTACTTTCCTTCCACTTTATTCCCTTCAAGATCCATCACTACCATATCTTCCGGTTTCAATTTCTCATAATCTACGCCGCTGGGCTTGATGACAAACAAGCCGCTTTCCCTGTCAATGGCGCTAACATTTCCCCAAGTAAAGGTTACCAGCCCATAGCGGGGCAAATCCATGTTTGCTTCATACACTGCTTTTTTTAATTCTTCTAACATTGTCCTTTCCTCTCCTTATTGCTGCTGGCTGAACTGTTATTTGATAGAATCTACTGCTGCGCGCTCAATTGGAAGGCCTTCGCTGTAACGCTTGATAAACGTATCGAATCCTTCTACATCCTTAGCGTCCGGGCTGAGCGTCTCGCTCTCCTGTCCTGCAAATACTTTCGCTTCCAGATACTGGGACAAAGTCTCTCCTTCGCCCTTATTCATCATGTAGGAAGCCAAAAGTGCAATTCCCCATGCGCCGCCTTCTCCAGCAGTAGCCATAACGGAAACAGGCGTGTTGACTGCCGCTGCCATAATCTTCTGTCCTACGCCTTTTGTCTTGAAAAGACCGCCGTGTCCCATCAGGACGTCCAGCTTAACATTCTCCTCTTTCATGAGGATATCAAGACCAGTCTTCAATGCGCCGAGCGCTGTGAACAGATGCACACGCATAAAGTTGGCAAGATTAAATTTGCTGTTCGGTGTGCGCACGAACAATGGGCGTCCTTCCTCAAATCCTGTCACATGCTCTCCTGAGAAATAATTGTAAGCAAGCAGGCCGCCGCACTCCGCATCACCTTCCATTGCCTTGTTGTACAATACGGAGAACAGCTTTGTCATATCTACTTCCACGCCGAAACTCTCTGCAAATTCTTTGAAAAGATTTACCCAGGCATTCAAATCAGAGGTACAGTTGTTGCAGTGAACCATCGCTACCAGGCTGCCGTCCGGCGTCGTCACCAGGTCGATTTCGGGATGGACTTTCTTGAGATTATCTTCAAGCACTGCCATCGCAAATACAGATGTTCCTGCGGAAACGTTACCGGTACGCTGCTCCACGCTCTTCGTTGCCGTCATACCAGTTCCTGCATCACCTTCCGGCGGACACAGTGGGATTCCGGCTTTCAGATTGCCGCTGACATCCAAAAGCATTGCGCCTTCTTCTGTAAGCGTGCCTGCATTCTCGCCCGCAACCAATACTTTCGGAATAATGTCTTCCAATTTCCAAGGGAAGCCTTCGCCGGCAATCAGCTCATTGAACTGCCCAATCATCTTCTTGTCAAAATCTTTCGTCGCGATATCAATCGGGAACATACCGGACGCCTCGCCCACGCCCAGCACCTGCTGTCCGGTCAGTTTCCAGTGTATGTAACCAGCCAATGTTGTAAAATACGTTACAGAGCTTACATGTGCTTCCTTATTCAGAATTGCCTGATACAGATGGGCAATGCTCCATCTTTGCGGAATATTGAAGTTAAACACCTCGGTCAACTTCTTAGAAGCTTCCTCCGTAATGGTATTTCTCCAGGTACGGAAAGGAACCAAAAGCTCATCATTCTTATCAAACGCCATATAACCATGCATCATTGCGCTAAATCCGATTGCCCCAACCGTTGTCAAGGTAACGCCGTACTGGTTCTTTACATCCTCAGCCATCTTACTGTAGCAGTCCTGCAAGCCGTTCCAGATTGCATCCAAGCTATAAGTCCAAATATTGTCTACATACTGGTTCTCCCAGTCATGGGCGCCTGATGCGATTGGAGAATTATCGCTTGCCACCAACACTGCCTTAATTCTGGTAGAGCCAAATTCAATTCCAAGCGCGGTTTTTCCATTTTCTATATCTTGAATAATAAGATTCTTGTCCATTTGAAAAATCCCTCCAACTATTTTAATGAAATTCCTTTAGAACCATAATTCTATTTAAGAGCAGAAAAGCAGCCGCTTTTGCAATACCTGTAAGCAAATTCCTTCTGCAAAAACGGTTGCTTTTCCAATTATCTTTTTATTTTACAAACCCTTTTACTTTCTCATAAATGCCCTGGCCATCCAGTCCATATTTCTCCAACAGCTTCACTGCCGGGCCGGACTCGCCGTATACATCATTGACGCCAATTTTGCATACCGGAGTCGGCAGCTTTGCGCTCAAGCAGTCGCATACTGCACTGCCAAGACCGCCAATTACAGAATGCTCCTCTGCAACTACTACCTTGCCAGTCTTCTTTGCGGAATTGAGAATAATATCTTCATCCAACGGCTTAATTGTATGGATATTGATAACCTCAGCATTGATACCGTCCGCTGCCAGTTTCTCTGCTGCTTCCAATGCACCGCCTACGCAAAGTCCTGTTGCAACAATTGTCACATCGCTGCCCTCTTTGAGGAGCACGCCCTTGCCAATTTCAAATTTATAATCCGGCTTGTCATTGATAACCGGAACTGCAAGCCTGCCAAATCTCAGGTAAACAGGGCCTTCCATCTCATAAGCTGCCTCTACGGCTGCCTTTGCCTCCACATCATCAGAAGGGTTAATGATTGTCATGCCCGGAATTGTACGCATCAATGCAATATCCTCATTACACTGATGGGTTGCCCCGTCTTCTCCTACGGAGATTCCTGCATGGGTTGCGCCAATCTTTACATTCAGGTGCGGATATCCTACCGAATTCCTTACCTGCTCAAATGCCCTGCCTGCTGCAAACATCGCGAAGGAACTTACGAACGGAACCTTGCCTGTCGTGGCAATTCCTGCCGCAATGCCCATCATGTTACACTCTGCGATACCGCAGTCAATATGTCTTTCTGGAAATTCTTTCTTAAATACACCGGTTTGGGTAGCTGCTGCAAGATCCGCATCCAATACTACCAGATTATCATGCTTTTTACCCAGCTCTACCAGCGCGTTGCCATAGCTGGCTCTGGTTGCAATTTTCTTTACTTCTGACATAATGCTTCACCTGCTTTCTCTAATTCTTCCATTGCCTGTGCATACTCATCATCATTTGGCGCTTTGCCATGCCATCCTGCCTGGTTCTCCATATAGGAAACGCCCTTTCCTTTCACGGTCTTCATTACAATTGCCGTGGGCATTCCTTTTGTCTCTTTTGCCTCTTTAAAAGCTGCACGCAGCTGATCGAAATCATTTCCGTCCGCCACGTTGATTACATGGAAATTAAATGCTTCAAATTTCTTATCAATCGGATAAGGTGAGCATACGTCTTCAATCCTGCCGTCAATTTGCAGGCCATTGTTATCTACGATCACTACCAGGTTATCCAGTTTGCGATGTCCGGCAAACATTGCTGCCTCCCACACCTGTCCTTCCTGAATCTCGCCGTCTCCCAACAGAGTATATACACGATAGCTGTCGTTGCTCAATTTTGCAGACATTGCCATTCCAACTGCTGTGGAGATTCCCTGTCCCAGAGAACCGCTGGACATATCAACACCCGGCGTATGCTGTAAACAGGGATGTCCCTGTAAATGAGAACCAATCTGACGCAATGTCGTAAGGTCTTCCACCGGGAAATAACCACGGTTCGCAAGTGTGGAATACAAGCCGGGAGCCGTATGACCTTTGGACAATACAAAACGGTCACGGTCTGCCTTCTTTGGATCTTTGGGGTCAATGTTCATCTCTTCAAAATACAGATATGTATACACGTCTGCTGCGGAGAGGGAACCGCCTGGATGCCCTGCTTTTGCAGCATGAACAGCCGTTACGATCCCTTTACGGATCTCATTGGCTGTTTTCTGAAGTTCTAAGTTTTCCATTTAATTTCTCCTTCTAAATTTATTATTTATAATTTTTCAGCCCCCCCATGGGAATAGAAATTCAGCCCCTCATTTGAATGGCCCATTTAACTATTCCCATGATGTTCTGAATCTTAACCAAAAACTGCTTTGTAATCTTTCTGGAACTTGGCGATTCCCTGGTCTGTCATCGGATGTTTCGTCATCTGTTCAATGATACCATAGGGAACGGTTGCAATATCTGCCCCGGCAAGCGCACACTCTGTCACATGGACAGTCGTACGGATGCTCGCTGCTATGATTTCCGTCTGGATATCGTAATTGCTGAAAATAGCCACAATATCTTCAATCAGGCTAATGCCGGACTGATTCACATCATCCAGACGCCCTAAAAACGGAGATACATACGTCGCTCCAGCCCTTGCAGCCAGCAAAGCCTGGTTAGCAGCAAAAATCAGGGTAACATTCGTCTTAATCCCTTCTGCCGACAGTACCTTAACGGCTTTCAGGCCTTCCACCGTCATTGGAATCTTAACTATCATATTGGGGTGGATTTTTGCAATCTCACGCCCTTCTTTAATCATGCCCTCGGCATCAACAGTCGTCGCTTTCACTTCGCCGCTGATTGGTCCGTCCACGATTGTCGTGATTTCTTTGATTACCTCGCCAAAATCCCTGCCTTCTTTTGCAATCAGAGATGGATTCGTAGTTACGCCGCAGATAACTCCCATATCATTCGCTTTGCGTATATCATCCACATTCGCTGTGTCGATAAATAATTTCATGCCCTTCCCTCTCTTTCTTTTACCGGGAACGGAACGTCTGATTCAGACGTCCGCTCCGGAAAAATATACTTTGCATGTTTACCAGTTACAATACACAGTTTTCCTATCTTACTTAGATTTCGCTTTTACTTGCCAAATACAACGTTTCCTAACATCAGATCCTTCTTGAAATCGCGAATGTTGGTGTTGTTATCAATATAAACAGCTTCGATTCCCATAGCTGCTGCCCAGTCGCCCATCTGCTCTGCGGTAACATCATAGGAGAATGCGGTATGGTGAGCGCCGCCGGCAAGAATCCATGCCTCGCATCCTGTTGCGAAGTCAGGCTGCGGTGTCCAGAATGCAGTTGCTACCGGGAGCTTCGGCATTGCTTTCTCTACTTTCTTGCAGTCTACGCTGTTGATAATCAGACGGAAACGGTCTCCCAAATCAATCAGGGATGTTGCAATACCCGGGCCCTCCTTGGAAGTAAATACCAAACGTGCAGGATCTTCCCTGTCACCCATGGAAAGCGGCTGGCACTTAATGCTGATTGGTCCTTCTGCAATCGTCGGGCAGATTTCCAACATATGAGCCTGCAAGATACCTTCTTTGCCAGGTACTAAGTTGTAGGTGTAATCCTCTAACATGGATGTTCCCTTAGCATCCTTCATGCCTGCGGACATCAGCTTCATGATACGGACCATAGCGGCAACCTTCCAGTCGCCCTCTGCGCCGAAGCCGTAACCTTTTTCCATCAAACGCTGAATTGCAAGTCCCGGAAGCTGTTTCAATGCGCCAAGGTCACCAAAGTGTGTAACGATTGCCTGATAGTTTTTCTCCTCTAAGAAACGCTCAAATCCAATCTCAATCTGTGCCTGTACTGCAACGTGTCTCTTGAACTCGTCTGCATCTCTGCCCTCTAAGAGAATTTCGTATTTGTCATAGTACTCGTCTACCAATGCATTCGTATCGGACTCAGATACTGCTCCAACAGCCTCTGCAATCTCATTTACCGGATAAGCGTCAACTTCCCAGCCGAATTTCAACTGAGCCTCTACCTTATCGCCTTCGGTAACTGCTACGTTTCTCATGTTATCTGCCACACGCATTACACGTACATGGCTGCTCTCTACGATACCGATTGCGGTACGCATCCAGGAAGCGATCTTCTCACGTACAGCCTGGCTGGTCCAGTGTCCTACAACAACCTTGCGTTCGATGCCCATACGGGTTACCATGTGGCCCCACTCACGGTCGCCGTGTGCGGACTGGTTCTCATTCATGAAATCCATGTCGATGGTGTCGTAAGGAATCTCTTCGTTAAACTGTGTATGTAAGTGCAGTAACGGTTTCCTGTACTCCTGTAATCCTAAAATCCAGGATTTTGCCGGTGAGAATGTGTGGCACCATACGATAACGCCTGCACAGTCCTCATCAATGTTCGCCTCATTGAAAGTCTTCCTGATTAACTCATTGGTAATCAATGTGGGTTTCAACACTACTTCAAACGGAAGTACGCCGGACTTGTTAAGCTCATCCACGATGATTCTGGAATGCTCCGCCACATTTTTCAGACATTCATCCCCATATAAATCCTGTGAACCTGTGCAGAACCAAAATTTGTAATTCTTTGATAATTTCATGATTACTAACCCTCCTGTAAAATAATAAATTTGTGATAGCTTCTCGTTGACAGACGAAATACCGCCGGAAATTTCGGATAACGACATGATAGCCTATATGCATTCATCGCGTGAATTACCTATAGCGATATTACTGTCTGTCCTGATACTTTTACTTTATTACTTGTATGGTCGTCAATACAAGATGTTTTTTTGTGTGAAATGAAAGAACAATGTGGTATTTGTTACCGCTTCTTGCAGGACTCCCTGACAATCAGTTCCGGCTCAATGAGAACCTTCTTCTCCGCAATCTCTGCGTTGGGATTCTGTATCAGCTCTAACAGCAGCCTTGCCGCCATCTCCCCCAGCTTCTCCTGGGGATGGGCAATCGTCGTCAGTTTAATCCGGCTGTTCTCTGCAATAAAAGAATTGTCATACCCTGTCACAGAAATCTGCTCGGGCACATTGAGCTGGCACTCCTCCAGAGCCTTAATTATTTCCACGGCAATCTGGTCGTTGTAACATACGACCGCATCAAAGGGAAATCCTCTGCGAATCATCTCCTGCAAGGATGCAAAAGGCTTGATCGCGCGGTCCTCCGTATGAAACCAGATAATATTGTCGGGATTGTAGAGAATTTCCGCTTCCTGCAACGCCTGGACATACCCCCTGTGACGCTCTACACCCTGAGTATCGTCCGCCTTAAATACGCCGAGGATATTGCGGTGTCCCAAAGAAATCAGATAGTTGGTGACAAGGTAGCCGCCTTTACAATCGTCCATTTTGACCTGCGGCTTGTCTTTCATCTGCTCAAGGCTTGCCTGGATAAACACATAGGGAATCCCAAACTGTTCCAGACGCTCGTAAAGCGAGATGTGCTTGCAGAAAATTTCACTCTTGCTGGGTTCAATAATCAACCCTTCAATGTCTTTCTGCAAAAGCTCCTCCAAACACCTGGCCTCCGCTTTTCTGGAATTGCGGGTGTTCTTAAGGAGAATACTGTAGCCCTTCTCTGTCATAACGCTGTCAATCCCCTGGACGACCTTAGGAAAAATATAGTCCGACAGATAAGTTGTCACCACAGCAATATTCCGGGAAGTCTTGGTATGGCGTACAAGTTCTGAGCAGAAAGTCCCCTTGCCATGTTCCGCATAAATGTAACCTTCATTTTGCAAAATAGCAAGCGCTTTGCGTACGGTATGGCGGCTGATACTGTATCGTTCTGAAAGTTCATTCTCTGAGGGAAGCCTGTCCCCCGCCTGGATATCGCCGTCCAATATCATACGCTTCAAATCTTCCGACAGCGTATAATACTTTAATTTCTGACCTTCGTGCTTCGCCATCTTCCCAAATATCCTTTCCCACATTGATGCTGCTATCTTATTCTATTTTACAACTTGTATAGATGTAAATACAAGTAATTTTTGCAAACATCAAAAAGATATACAAATACGATAATTTTAGTCAAAAATTTTGTATTTTTTTTCTATTTTTTGTGCATTTTGTTCATCCTAACAGACATGGACGCCATAGAATATTTTTTGACTTTCATATATATCAGCATTTCAAAACTCCCGCACCAGCAGATCGCTCTTTTCCAAAAACTCTTCCACGGTATGAAAACCCAAGCGTTCCAATAATTCCAACACAAACGGATTTTCCAAAGGCGTCCGATACTCTGCCCTTTTGCCGTAGGCATTTACATTCTCCCTTCCCTCTTCCATGGGAATAATGCGTTTGGGACCGCCCACACAGCCCCCTTTACAGCCCATACCCTCAAAAAAATTGGCGTTTATCTCGCCCTTTTGCAGCCGTTCAACCATTTCACGGCACGCAGGCACGCCATCTGCCCGCTCCGCTTTCACCTCTATCTTACGGCCTGGATTTAACTGCTTTACGGTTTCTCTCACCGCCTCGCTGACGCCCCCGGTTCTCGCATAGATGCGCCCGGCGCGCGAGGAATGCTCCTTCTCATCTTCCCCCAATTCTTCCGGGTGAATATCCGCCGCCTCAAACATGTCCTGCACTTCCTGAAACGTCAGCACATAATCTACTGCATCTGCAATGTCCGGCTCCCGCGCCTCCGCTTTTTTCGCCATGCAAGGACCTATAAACACGGTCATAGCGTCAGAATGCAATTGCTTAACCACGCGCCCTGCCGCCACCATCGGAGATACGGCTCCCGGTACATGGGGAAGCAATTCGTGGTAGACTTTGCGTATCATGGCTATCCATACCGGGCAGCAACAGCTCGTCAACTGATAGTCTTGTTCATTCTGAATATTGGCGTCAAACTCCAACGCCTCTTTTAACGTGAGGATATCTGTAAAAACAGCCACTTCCACCATACCTTTAAATCCCATGGCTTTAAAGGCCGCGCGCAGCCTGCCTACAGTAACCTTCTCGCCAAACTGGCCGAGAAACGCCGGCGCAATCAGCGCATAAACCTCCCGTTCTTCCTTGCGGATTGCCGTGAGCACCGGCACAATATCTTTATTCGCTGCCAGCCGTTCCAATCTGCACGCATCTACACAGGCGCCGCAGCCAATGCATTTATCCGGATTAATGACGGTCTTGCCATTTTCATCACGCTCAAAGGCGTCGAAAATACAACTGTTTTCACAGGCGCGCTCATAGGCGCACTGCTCACAGCTCTCGGCAAAAATAATTGGCGCATGTTTCTTGGGATTCAGCAGGCAGTCCATATGATAAGGGTCGTATTCTTCTTCCAAAATACGACCCTTTCCCGACTCCTGTTTTAAGATATCAAGATATAATTGATGGAATGTTTTCATCAGATAGAACCTCATTTCTTTTTGTATTAGTATAGCCAAAAACAGGGGTTCTAAACATTCGTTTTTCTTCGTTTACCACTAATGGGAGTATACCATAAAATACGCGAAAATTCAAGACTTGTAAACCTGCTTCCTATGGTCTATACTCTTTCTTCCAAGGGTTATCAATACGAATGGAGGTACGGATTATGGAAGAAAAAAACTGGCTCGCACTGATGGCAACGCAGACACAAATCACACAAGTCTTAGAGACAAACCAGTACACCGAAAAGTATGGACTCACTTTGAGCGCTGAGGACGCCGGCATTCTGGCAAAAGAACGGGTAAATACCTTAAAACAGGAACAGCGTATTGAATTTGGTCCGGGCATCCTGCCAAAAATCATTTATACATTCTGTGATTCCGTTTATATTGTGCAGGACAACTACCGCGACTCCCTGCTCCGCCTCCAGGACATTTTTTTCCTGTACAAAAATGAAATGAGGGATGAAATTACAGACGACGAACTTTTAGAATTTATGAAAGAACAGTTTGAAAATGTCTGCTATGGAGATTTCGACTATCTGGAAGGAACCTGCCTGGAGATTTTCGCCGAGGCTGTTCGTGCCGGATACTCCGGTTACATCAGTTCACAGGGGCGTGGAGAATTTGAACAATTTGACATCGTCACACGTTGGGACCGGGAATTGTATATGGAAACATTGAGAGATTTGGCTTGGAGGTGATTGTTTATGGAAAATTTTGGTTATTCCTCAGAAGAACTCATATCAATTGTCGCAGAACTTGCGCCAAAGTATGCCGGCTGCGAACACTCATCTATCACCTACGAAAAGGCGCAGATGTTGATGGAGGGCGTTCTGTACAGTATCCGTGAATGCATGGAAAGCGGCCGCCATGGACTTCTGGCTAAAGAGCTTCCTGCAAAGGAGGCTTACGCATTGGGACAGGAAATTATCATTCAAAAAGTACAGAACTTGCAAAAGCTCGCCAGCCGACTGATATTTGAGTTTCAAGATTACGAACTTGAATGTCTCAAAGACGTAGTTACGAAAGGCTTTCCCGCATTTCTGGCAAACTACGATTGCAAATATGCACCTCAGGAAACGCTGTTGACACTGGACTATCCCATTCTCAAAGATATTAACGCCCTATCCGGCATTGACGCCGTCTTAACATATGCCCAATGCCTTGCATTGGAGCAAAAATTCCTTGCTAATTTCGGCAATTTGTATGTCACCGAAATACTCAGCGCATACCACACGGATTATGAACTGCTTATGGAGAATATCTGCCATATCGTACTCACTAATCTAATGGGACATATTATCGTGGATAAACCGCTGTCCCACAATGGCTTCCATACAAAAGATTTTGAACATGCCGCAGAAATCCTATCCGGTAAATCCGCGGAAGAGACGGAACAGTATATTAAAAATCTTCTTGGCCTTTTAATGGAACACTATTTCGATAACGATACACTGCTGGAGAATTACTTGCGTTGTGATGTTCCTAACATTGCCGCAAGAATCCGCCTTACCTCTGATGTTTTCATGTAAAGAATGAATATGATTTCTCTTATGATACTGCTACCACTCTTAAATTCTTTAAATATTAATCCATTGGATAAATGCCGTCTTATCTGTACTATTATAGCCTGCATTTCTGTAGAAATCCAATGTCTCTTTTTTGCTGCTTCCTGTGAGCAGCATCATTTTATAGCAGTTACATCGTTTTGCTATCTGGCTTGCATATTCCAGGCATTCTGATGCTAAGCCACGCCCTCTGAAATCTGCATGGGTGACAACATTTTCTAAAAAAGCATATGGACGTATATTTCTCGTCAAATTTGGAATAATAATACATACACACGAAGAAACAATACTTCCAGCAACCTCATTTACAATCAAATGATGATTTTCATCTTCTAAGATTTGTTTCCATGTATTTGACAAACAATCCGATGGTTCGGGAATAGATTCTTCATGTAGATACAAATACAGTTTTAATATTTCTTGTAAATCTTCTTTTCTGGCTTCTCGTACCATTCTTATTACCCTCCGCATTCCATTCAAATTTTGGGAACTGATAAATGGCGCAAGGTTTTTTCATAATCCTCAATGCCCATAATAACCATATCTTCATAGCCGTTTTTCAATATAAATAGGTTTGTCTGACCTGTAGTGATATGATACTCTCTATCATCTCACGATACTTTGCCAGCACTTACCACTTATTAAGCATTTTCTGATGTTCTTTTGTAAATTCGTTACCCGGCTTTGATATATGGCTCTCTCCACCGCTCAAATCAGCACATACAAGCCTAAATAAATATTCATTGAACTTATTTTCATTGTGTCCGCTATGACTTTTATTTTGGCTTCTCTTCTTTGGGAACACAAAATTCTATTCTGTCATTGTGTAAATCTCAATGATTGTTTTTATATGTTGTCCTTGTCATAAAACCTCCCCTTTTCGCTTTATTATTCTGAAAACCATTGTATTTACTGGATTTTCAGCATCTTAATACTGTCTTCCGTAAGACACAACACAGCAAAGCTACACAATTAGTGTTGTAATGGTGTTGTAGTAGCGCTACGTGGCAAAATTTTTGACATTTTATAGAAACTTTTGAACACTTAGAAAATAAAGAAAACTCAAGAACATATGTCTTGTCACACAAAGTTTATATCATTATCTCACATCCTCTATAAACTTTTTATACCAAATCGGAATGTTATGTGAAAGTCTTGCTAAATGACCGTTTTTATAAATTGCAAACCTGCGAAACTCTATTGTGTTGTCATAAAATACCCCCTTTTCTTAGCCTTATCAATATTATTTAAAATAGATTTCCCACATAATGTAGTTTCTTGATTGAAAGTTATTTCTTCATCAAAATATTGAGAGAGTTTCCTTACTGCAATTTTCCCTGCTGCCACAACATCGCCCATGTTCCTCCAGTCCCCAATTTCTCTTAATATTTCGTCTGTATTTACCCTTGGCATATCCCGTAAACTCTGTAAAGACTGATATAACGTTGATTTTCCCGCTCCGTTGACACCTGCTATCAGTACATATTTTTTCACTAGAAAAGTTTCCTTTCTATTACCTGACGCTGTTTCTTTTGCAACAGGAAATCACCCACCATTTCATAAAAACTTCTTTGCTCCTCTGTTTCTGCCTCTAAAACAAGCTGTAAGGTATCTTCTGGCTGCAGATTTTTTATATCTTCGTAGATTTTTTCATATTTCTTTACATCACACATACAACCACCTCATATAAATTATTCTTTGATACCATTATAACCCAAACTTCACTAAATGTTAAGAAAAAACTCCACAGGTAAAATCTGTGGAGTTCCGTATTGCATATTTGTTTGTCTAACGCTTGCTGAACTGCGGAGCACGACGAGCCGCTTTGAGGCCGTACTTCTTTCTCTCCTTCATTCTCGGGTCACGAGTCAGGAAGCCTGCAACCTTCAATGTCGGCCTGTAGTCCGGGTCTGCCTGTAACAATGCCCTCGCAATACCATGACGGATTGCTCCTGCCTGGCCGGTAAACCCGCCGCCGCGGACATTTACCAATATGTCAAATTTATCAACAGTATCTGTTGCCGCCAAAGGCTGGCGAACGATAACTTTTAATGTCTCTAATCCTAAATAGTCGTCAATATCTCTTTTATTGATTGTAATCTTGCCTGTTCCCGGCATCAGATATACTCTGGCAACTGATTTTTTTCTTCTTCCTGTTCCATAATATCTTGCATTAGCCATCTTTTTCTACCTCCTGATTAAAATGTTAAAACTTCTGGTTTCTGAGCTTCGTGTTTGTGTTCCGGTCCTGCATATACAAACAATTTCTTGTACATCTGTCTTCCCAAAGGCCCTTTGGGGAGCATTCCCTTAACAGCAAGCTCTACAACTCTTTCCGGTTTTTTTGCTAACATCTCTTTTAATGTAGTCTCTTTCATTCCACCTACATATCCGGAGTGATGGTAATAAATCTTCTGGCTCAGTTTTTTGCCGGTTACTTTCACCTTAGCAGCATTGACAACGATTACATAATCGCCCATGTCCAAATGAGGCGTAAAGATAGGCTTGTTCTTTCCTCTCAACACCTTGGCAATCTCAGATGCCAAACGGCCTAACGTCTTTCCTTCAGCATCAACTACATACCATTTTCTCTCGATTGTCGCCGGGTTGGCTATAAAAGTTTTCATTGAATGTTACCTCCTTGAATTTTACGATGTTACTCTGATATCCACATGCCGTCCCATAAAACCAGATTCCATACGTTCTATCATTTTCACACCATTTACATTTTTCCTTATACCTCAAAGCAAAAACGCTTCGCGGGGCTGGCTTGTTCCTCACTCGCCATACTTTTACATTCTATTATAGTTTCATGGATATGTCAACTTTTATTTTTAGCTCAGCGGCGTAACAGTTCAGCCATCGCATTATTATGGGCGAATCAGCTCACATACCGGCAATAACTTCCAACGCTGATTCCTGTTACCACCCCATTTTCACAATTAAGCCAGACTGCATAATTCCCCCATCCGTCGCCGGTGACATAAGATCCGCCTTCGTCTGCATGAAATCCATACTTCTCCAAGCTAGAGACTGCCTCTTGCTCTTCCATTCCCGGATACACGCCAAACATCGTCAGCCCCTCCACCTTTTCATTTTGATAGGTAAACGAGCCCCCATCTTCATAGTAGAAAGAAAATACCTCTTTCCCATCGCGGACGCCTCTGTGTTCCAGTTCATCGCTTTCCGACACTTCGAGGGAGCATTTTGACACAAGCATTCTCTCTACCTCTTCTATATCGGAATCATTTTCCATAAAATATAATCCTATTTCGTCTTCACCCGGTACAGACTCTAAATTCTGTTTCCTCACCAGCGTCAGGTAATCCTTCGTATACACTGAAAAATTATCGACCTCCATATTCTGATACGGAACTTCGACAGGCTGTGCATTTCCCACATAAGAACCCAGCCATTGTTCATATTCGCTTTTATTCACCGGCGTCTCGTTGGTCTGCCCTCCCGGCTGGTAAATATAATACAAAATGCCATCCTGGTCGGTGTCAAGTTCATCCGGGAAACTATTTCCTTCGTAATCCTGCTCCCGGTAACTTTTCTCCCAGGTATCCACGCTGCCAACTTCCTGATAAGCGTCGCTTTGCGCATCATACCGGTATAAAGTAAACGGCCACAAACTCTCCCCCAGCCCCTGGTTGTGGGACCATTCTGCCTTTGCAGTTCCATTATCGTAGTACGTCAATGATGGAAATTCCACTAATTGCTGATTCAATTCGCCGCTCTGCGAATTATAATCATACACGGATTCAAACATGCCAGCCATAGAAGCATTTGAAATCGAAACAAGCAGCTCTTCCCTGCCGTCGCCATCAATATCCAAAACAGCATACTTGTTGTCGCTCATATTTCCTAAGTCGGTTTCCACCTGCTCTTCTTCTGAAATATATCCCGTAAAATACAGTCTGCTCAAAAGCTCTGCATAATAATATCTTGTCTTCGCTTTGGCAAATTCCTCCGCTGCTTCCTGTGCAGATTCCTCCTCTTTCTCCTGCTCAGCTTCCTCTTCTTCCGGCTCTGTTTTCTCCTCCTGCACGTCCTCTTCTTCTGGCTGTGCATCCGTCTGAGAACTATCTTCCTTGGGCGTGCCCTCTTCTTCTGTAACCTTTTCAGGTTCCGCTGCTTCCTCCTGCTTCACTGTCGTATCGGCTTCCTGGTTCTCCTTGCCCGAACATCCGCCCGTGAATAACATGCCTGCCACCAACAAAATTCCAAGACTCTTTGCTAATAATTTATTTTTCATAAGCTTCCTCCTTTGCCTCCTTCATACGCTATTCCTATCATCGTCAGCCCATGCGCCGGAGCCGTCGGCCCTGCCGCGCCGCGCTCTCTCTTTGCCAGAATAATCTCTATATCCTGCGGTTTTAATTCACCAATCCCCACCTGAATCAAGGTTCCGGCAATAATCCGTACCATATTGTAGAGAAATCCCGTTCCGGTGACACGGATAACTATCACATCCTGCGGCGTCCGTTCCACCGTACAGGAAAGAATTGTGCGCACCGTGTCCTCCACAGCCGTCTTCGCCGAACAGAAACTTTTGAAATCATGTTTCCCCACCAGAAAGGAAGCTGCCTGCTGCATATGCGACACATCGAGATCCCTGTAATAGAAATATGTATATCTGCGCAGCGTAGGCAGGGGGATTTTTCGGTTTAAAATGCGATACTCGTATGTTTTTTCGCTGTAGCAGCGCCGTGGATGGAAATCGCGCGCTACTTCACAAGAGCTCTGCACGACAATATCCTCCGGCAATCTTTGGTTCAAGGCATAACAGAGCTTGTCCGCCGGAATGCGCGTCTTCGTATCAAATACCGCCACGTTTCCCAGAGAATGCACCCCTGAATCTGTGCGGCTTGCTCCTGTCACACGGATTTCCTCACCCAGAAGCGTTGATAATTCCCGATTCAATACTTCCTCTATGGTAATGCCGCTGGGCTGAATCTGCCAGCCACAGTAATCGGTGCCATCGTAAGCTACAATCAATTTGATCCTTTTATTTTGCCCTGCAATTTGTTCCACAATAAGCCACCGCCAGCCTTTCCCATTCTCTATTTACAAAACCGATATTACAAAAATCTCCGCAGCAGAATCACTGCTGCAAAATAGGCGGCAATCAGCAAGTAGGCCACGCCATCCACACCTTTATATTTGAGAGGCTTCATCTTCGTACGCCCCTCGCCGCCATGGTAACAGCGTGCCTCCATCGCCAAAGCCAGATCATTAGCGCGGCGAAACGCCGAGATAAACAACGGCACCAACAGCGGCACCATGGCTTTGGCCTTTTTCACCAGATTCCCGCTCTCAAAATCTGCGCCCCTGGCAAGCTGTGCTTTCATAATCTTATCCGTCTCTTCTATGAGAATGGGAATAAACCGCAGTGCAATAGACATCATCATAGCAATCTCATGCACCGGCACGCGGATTTTATTCAACGGCCTCAAAGACTTCTCCAGTCCATCGGTAAGCTGGTTTGGCGTAGTTGTCAACGTCAAAATGGAACTACCCAGGATCAGGTAGATCAGGCGTACCGTCATAAACGCCGCATTCCTTAGCCCTTCCTCGGTAATCCGCAATTTCCAGAAGGACCAAATTGTCTCGCCCGGCGTGAGGAATAAATTAAAAATCACAGTTATCAACAGGATTACTACAATCGCCTTTAATCCTTTTACCATATAGCCAATTGGCACCTTAGACAGCAAAATTACCAGAAACAGCCCCAGCGTCACTGCCGCAAACCCTGCCAGGCTGCGGAAAATAAACAACGACAAAATATAAATCATTGTCGCCATCAATTTCGTTCTGGGGTCCAGTTTATGGATGACGGAATCCGCCGGATAATATTGTCCAATCGTAATATCTCTCAACATGTCATTTCCTACTTTACAATTCTCTTATCTGTGACATTACCATGCTCTGCCTTTGCTACCGGCAGTTGCGGCAATTACTAACTATGCGTTGCTTTGTACGCTTAGCTTTTCTGAAAACGCCTGCAAAATCGACTGCTTTGCCTCCTCCAGAGTAGTGGCGACGCCATTTGCCGGAATCCCCCGCCCCCGCAGCTCATGCATCAGATAAGTTACCTGCGGCGCGGCGAGACCCACTTCTTCCAGTTCCCGGTAATGGGAAAACACTTCAGCCGGCGTGCCGTCATACATGACGCTGCCCCGGTTCATGACAATCAAACGCTGCACATATTTTCCCACATCCTCCATGCTGTGTGAAACTAAAATAACGGTCATTTGCCGCTCTCTGTGCAACTTTGCTACCAAATCAAGAATCTCATCCCTGCCTTTGGGGTCCAGACCTGCTGTGGGTTCATCCAACACCAACACTTCCGGCTCCATAGCGAGCACGCCTGCGATTGCCGCACGCCGTTTCTGCCCACCGCTCAATTCAAAAGGCGAACGGTACCAGTAATCTTCGGAAAGCCCAACGCTTTTCAGTGCCGTAAAAGCTTTCAATTCCGAATCTTTCCTGGACAATCCACAGTTGCGTGGCCCAAAACACACATCAGCAAACACCGTAGTCTCGAATAATTGATGTTCCGGGTATTGAAACACCAATCCCACCTTGCCACGAAGCTCCTTTAATTTATAATCAGCATCATAAATATCCTGCCCATTATAATAAATTCCGCCGGAACTAGCCTTCACCAGTCCATTCAGGTGCTGGATAAGCGTAGATTTCCCGGAACCTGTATGCCCGATAATGCCAATAAATTCCCCGTCATTGATCTTTAGGTTGATATCTCTCAGCGCTTGGATTTCATATGCAGTTTTCTCACTGTAAACGTAATTGACCTTATCTAATATAATTGACATAACGCCTCCACTAGTTCCTGCCTGGTAAGTATCCCCTCCGGCACTGGCACGCCCGCTTTGCGCAGCTCATACGCCAGAAGCGTAATCTGCGGCACATCCAGGCGGTAAGACTTGAGCGTGTCCACCTGGGAAAAAATTGCCCGGGGCGTCCCCTGCATGACAACCTTCCCATCGTCCATCACATACACCCGGTCCGCACGGATTACCTCTTCCATATAATGTGTAATAAGGATGACGGTCACGCCTTTTTCTTTATTCAGTTGTCCAACTGCCTCCAACACTTCTCTGCGCCCATTAGGATCAAGCATCGCTGTCGGCTCGTCCAGCACAATACATTTAGGCTCCATCGCCATCACGCCCGCAATGGCGACGCGCTGTTTTTGCCCGCCGCTGAGCCGATTGGGGGAATGTTCCCGGTACTGTATCATGCCCACGGATTTCAGGCTCTTTTCCACACGTTTCCAGATTTCAGATGTGGGCACTCCAATATTTTCAGGCCCAAATGCGACATCCTCCTCCACCACGCTGGCAATAATCTGGTTGTCCGGGTTCTGGAACACCATCCCGGTACTTTGGCGGATATCCCAGAGGTTGTCCGCATCCTCCACGTCTTTGCCATTTACCCACAGCGTCCCGCCACTGGGCTTTAGCAGTACATTCAGATGTTTGGCAAGCGTCGACTTCCCCGAACCGTTATGCCCGAGAACTGCTACAAACTCTCCCTCTTTCACATCAAGGTTTACTCCGTCCAAAGCCGTGAGGATGCTCTCGACATTGTCATCCTCGTCGCGCCTGATAAATTCGTGTACTAATTTCCTTGCTTCAATAAAATTCATGTTACCCTCTGTTCCTGTTTTATTGTATGGAGCTGTCCTCATCCCAACTCAAACGGTGCAGTTCCCCTTGCAGTTTCATGTGTTGAAATTGATTCTGCCGCAACGCTTCATAGAGCAAGATCGCCACGGAATTGGAGAGATTTAAGGAACGTGTCTCGCCTATCATGGGGATGCGCACACAGCTATCAGCATATTTCTTTAAAATTTCTTCCGGGATTCCGCCGCTCTCCTTGCCAAACATGAGATAACAATCCTGCTCATAGCTGACTTCCGTATAGACATGTCGTGCCTTCGTTGTGGCCATATAAATCTTTGCTTCCGGGTTTTTCGCCAGAAAATCCTGCCAATTGATGTAGCGGGTGACGTCTAGCTCCTGCCAATAATCCATGCCGGCGCGCTTTATCGCTTTTTCATTTAACTGAAATCCCAAAGGTTCGATGAGATGAAGCCTGGTCCCTGTCGCTACACAGGTACGCCCGATATTTCCCGTATTTGCCGGGATCTCCGGCTCAAAAAGAACAATATTAAGCCCTGCCATTTCCTTTGCTCCTATTCTTTCTCGTTACTGCTTTTCCTATAAGCCTTTTATCTAACCTGTTGATTCGGGTGTTAAAAGCACCTTTTGATGCCCGAATCATCTGTTACAGCTTTTCCACAAAACCTTCCATCCGGTCTAATGCTTCCTTCAAATTATGCAGGGAGTATGCGTAGGAAATTCGTAAAAATCCCTCTCCGCAGTCCCCGAAAGCCGTGCCCGGCACAACTACCACTTTTTCTTCCTGCAACATCCTGGTGGCAAATTCATCGGAACTCATGTTAAATTTCTTAATACAGGGAAACGCATAAAAAGCGCCGTAAGGCTCAAAACAGGACAACCCCATATCGCGCAGGCGTTTCACAAGATAACGCCTCCTGCCGTTGTATTCCTCGCGCATTTCTTTCACATCTGCATCACCGTTTCGTACTGCCTCCACTGCCGCGTACTGGCTGGTTGTCGGAGCGCACATAATTGCATACTGATGGATTTTCAGCATCTGTTCCAAAATTACCGCCGGAGCGCAGGCATAGCCGAGACGCCAGCCGGTCATGGAATACGCCTTGGAAAACCCATTGATTAACACTGTCCGCTCCCGCATTCCCGGCAGCGATGCAATCGTCACATGGTCATCCAGATATGTAAGTTCCGCATAAATCTCATCACTAATGACATACAAATCGTGTTCTATGACAACTTTGGCAACCGCCTCCAAATCCTTGCGCTCCATAATGGCGCCGGTCGGATTATTGGGAAACGGCAATACAAGAATTTTCGTCTTTGGCGTAATCGCCTCCTCCAACTCCTGCGCCGTCAGGCGGAAATCATTTTCCTCTTTCAGATTGATAATTACCGGCCGCCCATTCGCCAGAACTGTACACGGCACATAAGACACATAACTCGGCTGTGGAATCAGCACTTCATCGCCAGGGTCGAGCATCGCGCGCAACGCCATGTCAATGGCCTCGCTGCCTCCTACTGTAATCATCATTTCCTTATCATAATCATATGATACCTGAAATCTGCGTTCCAGATATTTGGCAATCTCTATTTTCAGTTCTTTCAAGCCCGCATTGGACGTATACGCTGTCCGTCCTTTTTCCAGGGAATAGATTCCCTCGTCCCGGATATGCCAAGGCGTATCGAAATCCGGCTCGCCCACACCCAGCGAAATTACATCCTTCATCTCTGCCGCAATGTCAAAAAACTTACGAATTCCCGAAAAAGGAATATCTACAATGCGTTCTGACAGTGGATTTCTCATAAGCTCACCAGCATCCTTTCATCATCCTGTGGTTTGGCGATCACGGTCCCGTGATCTTTATATTTCTTCAAAATAAAATTCGTCTTCGTACTCAGCACCGAATCAAGTGTGGAAAGCTTATCCGACACAAACTGTGCCACCTCGCGCAGCGTCTTGCCCTCCAACGTTACCAACAGATCATAGCCGCCGGAAATCAGATAAACCGCATTGACCTCCGGGTAGTTATAAACCCGCTCAGCCACACTGTCAAATCCCCTGCCGCGCTGGGGTGTTACGCGCACTTCAATCAGGGCGTTGACCTTCTCAATGCTGGTCTTCTCCCAGTCAACCAGCGTGTGGTAACCGCAGATAATATGCTCTTCCTCCATGGCAGCCATCTCATTCGCCACAACTGCCTCCTGCACGCCAAGCATAACCGCCAGATCCTTTAAATCCACACGGCTATTCTTCTCTATATACGTTAAAATTTTTTCTCTTAAATCCATGTTCCCGCATCCTCCATTTACAGAATTTTTAATCTTATAACACTTTATAAAGCTCATCCGTCTTAGGCGGCTCCAAAAAACGTCTCTCCTCTTCGTTACACAAGACGCGGTCATTTCCCGCTACCGCTTTGCCTATGACGGCGGCGTGGATGCCTGCCCGCGCAAGTTCACGCACAAGCGCATTCCCATCCGGCGCCGACATCAGCATACAGCCACTGGAAATCAGCTCATAAGGATTGACATGAAAAAACTCACATACTTCCACGGTCTCCTGCTTTATAGGTATCTTCTTCAGATCAATTTCAAGTCCAACGCCAGAACTCTCTGCCATCTCCCACAGTGCGCCAAATATGCCTCCCTCGGTCACATCATGCATCGCGCTAACACCGGACTGAACGGCGACTGCCGCCTCCGGCAGCACCGACAGATATTTATCAAATCCCTGCGCTGTCCTCACCAGCTCGAGTGGATAACGCGCCAGAAGTTCCGTTTCCTTCTCCTTGGCAATAATCGAGGTTCCCTCCAGCCCAATCCATTTGCTGGCAAGAATATCGTCCCCCGGCCTGGCTCCGGCTGTGGTAACCAACTTCCCTGCTTTCGCTTTACCGATGCCGCAGACGTTAATCAAGGGCTGATTTACTGCCTTCGTCACTTCCGTGTGCCCGCCCATAATCTGCACATTTACCTCGGCGCACACATGTGCAATCTGTCCCATTATCTCTTTGAGTTCCGCCTCCTGCGTATGCTCCGGGAGCAGAATCGTCAGCATGACCCCGAGAGGCGTGGCGCCGGAACTTGCAAGGTCATTCATCGTAATATGGATAGCGAGATGTCCGATATCGGTAGCCGTCCCAGTAATGGGATCGGTGGAGACCACAAATATTTCCCCATCTTCCAGTTTGACCGCTGCGCAGTCTTCACCTACTCCGGCTCCCAGGACAACCTCGTCGCGCTTCGTGTGTATTTGCTTAAATACAGAACGTTTTAATACGTTCTCCGGTACTTTTCCAACTTTCATTTCTGAATCTCCTGATAAAAGTTAAGGCTGTTTCTTATTGAAACAGCCTTATATACATCTGACTTCTATTCCTCAGAATCATCGTCGTCGTTCTTGTCACCCTTATTCCCTTTGTCGCCCTTATCATCGTCATCCTCTTTTTGAGGCTTATCATCTTTGGGCTCTTCGTCACCCGGTTGTTGCTGCAGTTCCTGTTGTTGCTGCTGCTGTTGCTGTTGTGCCGCCTGTTCTGCCGCCTGTTGCGCCGCTGCCTGCTGCGCCGCGTCATTCCACTGCGCCGCTGCCGCTTCGATCGCGCCCTGATTCTGGCTGGCAACCGCTGCATTCATGGCCGCCACCGCCTCCGGGTTGGCTGATGCGGTACCAACTACGACAATTCTGGGAGAAGCCTTATAAGTACTCTTGTTAAACACTTCACGGCTCTGTTCTACACCGCCAACTTTGACAATCTTCCACAACTGCGCGGTATAGCCGACGTGGGATGACTGTTTCTGGCTGATATAACCGATAGGATGCCCACCTGATGCCTGGTACTGGACGCCGGGGTCTGTAGTACTCAAGGTCTCGCTCTCAAAAATCACTTCACGGTCAGACGGCCTAGTCTCCTGCCCAAACACATTGAAATAGAGCACCATATCCTGCGTATACCCTTCAATGTAGATCGGCGCGTCCGTATTATTTGTAAACTTCAAATCTTTATACGTTCCCGCAATTGCAGCATCCGCCGACGGGTCGACATAGCCCACGATCATGGAGTGGTTAAAACGCTCCGTGATATCGAGTTCTGCGCGAATCACCGCATTATATAAGGTAGTAGATACCTGGCAGATTCCTCCGCCGTAAGTCTCTACAGTAGTTCCATTCTCATAAGAACCGGCAAGCTCATAACCATTCTCTGCGTCAAAGGGGCTTACTGCCTCATAAACGGAGAATGAATCTCCCGGATAAACAACAGAGCCATTGATCTTAGAGGCGCCATTTTGCACATTCTTGGCGCGCCCTGCACTGGAAGTTCCATATGAAGTATGGAATCCACCCAACAGGTCTTTGACCTTGCCAAGCTCCTCCTCCGAACCTCTCGGCTCCACTACATCGGCTGCAACCTCAATAGATGCTGCCTCGCCTTTCCATTCCTTGGAAAAATATTCCTCGATTATTTTCGTCGACTCCTCGACGTTCACACTCACGCCCTGGCTGCCGGGGATTACCCTGAAACTGCCATTTTCCCTGGCAAGGCCCCCATCCTTGGCCTCCGTGTTCAGCGTCTGTGCATTTTCTTCCAACATCTGGCTAATTTTCTGGCTGTCGGCTTTGTAAGCAAGCTCATATACCTTATCTTGATTTTCCAAATCTTTCATTGCCTTGTAGCGCACAATCAAGTTGCCGCTCTTGCCAAGCCCCACTGCCTCCTCTGCAATTTCAGGGTTCGCCCAGGTCAAACCCATCTGGGAAACAGAAACGTCCACGCTGTTATTGCCGGCTTTTAAAGTTACCGTCTTATTCTGCAATTCATTCAGATAATTCTGCACTGCCGCCGCAGCTTCTTCCTGCGTCATCCCTCCTACGGCTATATCTCCAAAATATACACGCTGCGGAATGGTAGATGTCTCATCTGTCTTGGCATTTGCCGGAATCATAATAATTGCTGCCACTGCAAGAATCAAAAATAATCCTGCCAGGGGCACGTACTTTCTCCACTTCTTCATAATTAATTCTCCTACTATCCTGCTTCGTTTACACTTTACCTACCTAATTCTAACACAAACACACAATTTTTCAAGGTACACAAAGCACGAATTTCGTTGACATAACACGTTTCTTTCTGTATATTATGAACAGGCATAGATGAACTTACACGGACAATCTGCATTTGATTACACAAATGCAGAAAGAAATACGGAAAGCACCATAGCTACTACCAAAATGAGCGCTACGATTGCCGCAAATGTTTTTTTCGTCTTAGGGTTATTAAAGTTCAGCATATTAATCACCTCCATATATATTATTCAATGTTTTTCGATTATCAGAAAGGAGCGCATCTATGAGATTTCATACATTCTACTACGTTTTCATCGGCTGGACAATCATTTTTATGGTGGTTGTCTCTTACAAACGTTTCAAGGCCAACCGTCAGAACCAAAATGCAGAGGAGCATTTCTGGAAACGGGAACGCGATGCCAACAGTACGCGCAAGCAGGATATCTCCGGCTTAGACTATGTGGATTTTTCCGGAGTGTCCCTTCCGTTCGCCTTGTTTGACGACCAATTCTTAAAAGATTGCGAGGCGCAGGTTCTTACGCTAAAAGATAAGAAAATCTTAAACCTCACAGGTTTGAGCAATACCGATCTGAAAATGATGTACGGCGCCGCCAACCTGCCGTTCCTGACACAATGTGACCAAAATTTCACGCTCCTGGTGCGCACGCTCAACGCCTGGGGAAAACGCCTGCATGAACTCTCCTACAACCGGGAAGCCATCTGCGTACTTGCTTTTGCCGCCTCTATCGGCAGTGACGTCAAAGCAACCTGGACGCTGCTGGCAGAGCTACATGCATCAAATGGCGAAACGGCTGAAATACAAAAATTAAAAACCTCCGCCGCCACGCTCAATTCCTTGATGAAAGAACCCATCCTCAAGATGCTTGACGGTTACTTATCTTGATTCAAACATTCCTATAAGTCGGATGGCTGTATCTCTTGATACAAGTTTTCCCATACGCCGGACGATTCCTTACCCCAAAACCTTGGCTTTCCCATACGCGAAAATAATCTTGTCCGTAATGCGGGAAGCCTCGTTCCTTGTCAAGCTGTCAAGCTCCCTGTCTAAATCAATTTTATGATATTCCAGCAATTCTTTCAAGTGCCTTTTTTGTACCGCTGTTGCCGGCTGCTGCTTTTTCAGTTTCACTTGCAGTGGCTTTGCCAAAAACGCTTGCGCATCTGTCTCCTTAAAATGCTCCCAAAGATATGATAGCAACTCAGCCGTTGCCGTTGCGTCCTCCAACGCCCGGTGATTCCTTGCACGCTTAATGTGGAGGAATTCACAGAGATAGTCTAACGTTTTCTTCTCCGCCCCGGGAAGCAGTTTACGTGCCAGCTTGAGCGTATCAATCCCCTCTTTTTCCAGAGAAATCCCCTGGTTCACGGCAGACTGTTTGAGAAAACCGTAGTCATAAATTAAATTATGCCCCACCAAAGGGAATCCTTCAGCAAACTGGACAAATTCTTTCACGGCCTGCGCACAGCTGCACCCGCTGCGCGCCTGCTCATCTGTAATACCGGTCAGTTTCACGATCTCTTCCGGCAGCGCCATCCTGGGATTTACCATACGCTGAAAGGTATCTGTAATCTTTCCCTGCTGCACCTTGACCGCGCCGATTTCCAGGATGCGGTCTGTCTTGGGATTTAAGCCTGTCATTTCTAAATCTACTACCACATATGCGTCTGTCATCCCATTTCCTCCCTTATGTGCTCCACCTTTGCCTGCCCGCTCAGCGAATCGCGCTCCTCATAAGAAAATAAGAAATATGTCCGGTTCTCTCTTTTTAACGGATAATCCCGCAGCGTTTCTGCCTGTAATATCCGCTCCATATCATAATAAAAAAATTCCAAATGCATACGCTGGCCCTTCTTACAACGCTTCCTTGACATCTCCTTTAATTCTGACAGAGGCGGCGCCCACGGCGGACGGCTCTTCATGCATTCCCGGTAATACAGATCAAAAGTCAGCGTTTCCTCATACAGCTCGCGGTGAAGAGGGTCGCTCTCTTCGATATAATCTAACAGTATTTCACAGCGGCGAATCCTGGAATGGCTCATGGCAAGAAGGCCCCGCCGCTCATAAAATTCCCCCAATTTCAAGAATAAGTCAAAAGGGTTGTCCTCCGTCAGTTCTAGCACCTTTACCGTCATCTCAAACTGTCCGCTGTTGTAATAGACTTCCAACATCTCTTCCACAAGTTTTATCTTCAATAGTTCTTCGTAAGACAGCCAGTGTGTACGCATCACCTCATAGGGCGGATATTCCTGGCAAATGACGCCGTACTCCCGCCGATGTTCATAGAGATAAGAACCCTTGAGCACTTTGAGGAATCCCAGTTGAAGCTGCTGCGGCTTCATATCATACACTTGTCGGAAGGATTCTTGAAAAGTTGTAAAATCCTCTTCAGGCAGCCCCGCAATCAAATCAAGATGCTGATGCACATTTCCCATACTCCTTATCCGTGCAACCACCTGTCTGAGCCTGGGCAAATCCATCGTCCGGTGTATTTCGCGTATCGTAGCCCCATGCGTAGACTGCACACCAATTTCAAGTTGAATCAACCCCGGACGCATAGAATTAATCAGCGCAAGCTCCTCCTCTGTCAGCAAGTCCGCCGAAATTTCAAAGTGAAAATTCGTTACGCCGTTGTCGTGCTCCTTCAAATACTGCCAAATATGAAACGCGTGATTGTGGCTGCAGTTGAATGTTCTGTCCACAAATTTCACCTGGGGCACTTGCTGATCCAGGAAAAACTGCAATTCCTTTTTTACCAGTTCGAGGGAGCGCAGCCGCATCCCCTTTTCGATGGACGAAAGGCAATAACTGCAAGAAAAAGGACAACCACGGCTGGTCTCATAATAGATGATTCTATTCGTAAAATTCTCCAAATGCCCATAGCAGAATGGCAGCTCATCCATGGGAAGCAGCGCTCTGGCTGCAGTCTGCGCAATCTCTCCCTTTTCATCGCGAAAAACCAGTCCTGCTATCTCCTCTAAATTAATATGTTTCCCTTCTCCATCCTCACTGCTGCTTTCTGGCATATGATGATTCATTTTGCCTATCCCATCCTTATTATTTCTCTCCACATAGAAACGGCACAACTCGCGAAATGTGGCCTCTCCTTCCCCAACCATTACGCCTTGCACCATAGGATAATCTGACAAAAACGCTTTTGCCTCATAAGACACCTCCGGCCCTCCAACCCAGATAGGAACTTCAGGCGCCAGCTTATGAAACTCCGTCACTAATTCCTGCACATAGCGAAAATTCCAGATATAACAGGAAAAACATAGCACATCCGGCCGCTGTTTATAAATTTCCCGCAAAATGTATTCCGTACGGTGGTTAATGGTATACTCCAACAATCTGATATGCTCCCGGTATTCCCTGGCATAAGCTTTCAAGCTGTAGACCGCAAGATTGGAATGGATATATTTTGCATTGATTGCAACTAGTAAAATATTCATAACCTTCTATGAAAACTTTGACAGTTTTTCCTTTCTGTGATATTTTAATAGGTAACAGTTTCGCCATTAGCAGTTTCCGATACCAAATAAGCGGCGTGAACCGAACTGTTTTTACATTTCATCCAGCAAAGAAGGACAACATATGAATCAACACGAATTTGAACAATTAGCAGAATTATTTAAAATATTCGGAACGCCAACTCGGCTTCAAATCTTGTATGCATTGCTCGACCAGGAAAAATGCGTTTACGACATCGCCAATGAACTTGACATGTCACAAAGCGCTATTTCCCACCAACTCAGTATACTCAAACAAAACCGTCTGGTCAAGAACCGCCGG
>CAJUTD010000015.1:0-4390 GCA_910589635.1 uncultured Lachnospiraceae bacterium
CTTGTTTTCGGTTTCGATAGTGTCAGGCAAGTCTGCTGATGAGTTCAAGTTCCTCCCTTGCATCGTCCAATCTCAAAGTTGAAATTCAAACGGATTTTTGCGTATCAAATCATCATCAACCGCTATTTGGAAAACTGGTTTGACAACACCCCAGATGCTGTGAATAGAACTGTCCCCCCGTCCGTCTGCCTGTAGCTTAATAAGCCATTCTTTCATATCAGACAGTTTTATTTTATCTATCCGCCTCGCGCCAAATTCCTCTTTTTTAATGACATTGATAACAAAGTTGTAGTTAGCCATTGTATTATGCCTTGCGCCTGTTTTCTGCTTTACATACTTTGTTACCAACTGTAAAACAGTCAGCCCGCCGCCATAAGGAACAATTCCGTCATCCACATCTCTTTGGATAGTTTTTTCTTTCTCCCTTAAAGATTGGCATGGTCTGCATCCGGCAGGCAACGGATCGGTTGGCTCCAGCTTCCATCTATATAGGAATTTCTGTTTTCCAAAACAGTCTGTGTAAACATACGCATATCTTCCGTCTGCTCTTTGGCTCTCTCCGTTTCGTAAAATACGACCTTTCTTGTCACGTCTTTTCAGGCCACGTTTTTTTCAAACAGTTTCACTCCTTTCTACGAAGAAGCCCTAGCACGACATAGATATTATAGCATACTAAGGAAGAATTTCCTACTTTAAAGTATTAAATCCTTATAAATTTTAAACACCTTTTTTTGTCACAGCGAAGTAATCTGGTTTAGGAAACTTTCAAACTTTTGCCGGTTAATTAAAGCTTTATTTCCGATTTGGACTGTAAAGCAGTAGTCTGTAATGATATTTTCAGCAATCAGCGTTCTTATTCTCTTTTCTCATATGCCAAAATACTGTACCGCTTCATCGACTGTCAGCATATACTTTTCCCAAATCGGAACAGTTTTTCTTTTTATTTCATTACTATCCATAGGCTCTCCCTTCATTCCATCAATTTTTTAAGGCGTTCCATTTTCTTCTGCGCTGCCGCTTTTCGGAAATCATCTCCCGTAAACCGCAAAGGCGTACACATCTCAAGCAGCCTACCATTGGGGAAATATGCCTCTGTAAAAATGCAAGCGTCAGTTTTACGTTCTCCGCATCCTCATCAAGCGCAAGCGCAATCTCCGAAGCGAAGTTGTCCTCCACGCCTTCAAAGTAAAATTAGCTTTGAAGTTATTTGAAAAAATAGGCAGACGCATGGAACTTACGCAGGCGGGAAAAGACATTATGCCTTATGTTGATATGATTTTGCAGGGTGCAGAGCAGATAAACAATTATGGAAAAAGTCTTTCTGAAATAACCGGCTCGTTAAAGCTGGCAATTTCTGATTCAATGCAGCACTTCATCATACTCAATCAAAATCTCATCGTGATACAAAGGCACAATCCTGCCATCAAGAATTGCCCGCAACACTTTTACCGTTGCAGCATCACTATTTTTTGATAGAAGAGCAGATATAAATACATTTGTGTCTATTACTGCATAATATATCATACTGTTACTACTGCTAATAATAAGTGGGCAATAAAAATTGTTTTTCTATGTCGTACCAGTGCTTCCTACTAAAAAATTTCATTCTTAGTAAATTCTTAGTAAAACCTTATCTTAGACTTCAAAACATACCGTACAATCAGCATTTCCGACCTCCCATAAATTTACTGCCGTGGCAAATAAAGAGTATTTTTATCATCTTGAATATATCCTTTCATAAGCCTTTATATCTTAATATTTCGGGCTTCTTGGCATTTTTTTCCATTTTGTATTTTGCCTTAAACCTACGCAATTCTTTATAATTCTACGCAAATTCATGGGCAAATGGTGTAGTAAGTGGTGTAGTGAATCAGCGCATTTTTTAACTTGATTTTCGCTTCTTTTCCTGCATATAGGTTTCTTTAAAGTTAACGTTACACGCATACCAGTTTTCAGCAGCACCACAAATTCATCATAATATTTTGTGTAGGTTTTATCCTTCCGGATAAAGTTCATCCAAAGCTCCTGCTGTTCGGCTGTCATGGCAATTCGTTTCTGTGAATCGTTGGAAACAACATCTACCAACTTGAAATCAAAGGGATTTCTGCGGATAATGTCTTCATTGTATGCCATTTGAAAAGCTGGCTTGACAACTCCCCGGACGCTTATAATTGTGCTGTACCCTTTGCCGTCATTCTGGAGCTTCATAATCCACTGCTGGGTGTCTGATACTTTTATAGCCCCTATCTGACGATAACCGAAATCTTCTTTCTTGACTAAATTCAGCACGAAATTGTAACCTACTTTTGTGTTATAGCGCGGACATTGTCAAACTCTTTCCATCACTAAATTTCAGAATGAATATTCTTGTTCGAAATACTGGTCAAACAGTCGTCGTTTGATTAACCGTGTTCTGTGGATTTGATACCCGGCTGTACTCCGGCAGCGTCCGTATATTTCCCCAATTTCTCACTGTCTGTAATGTTTGAAAAAGTACAGGTAAATGAGTTCCTGTCTTTATTCCGGCAGAGAGAGCAGGGCGGCGGTAAGTTTCCCATTGGTGAGAATGATTGTCTGATTGCATATCGTAACGGGGTATCCTTCAGTTGCATTGCGGATAACAACTTTGCAAAACCGTGGAAAGTATACATGATGTGTTCCTTGTATGCTTCTGTACAAGTTATAGAAAATTCCCTCCTTTCCTCTCAAAATGGTATAGCAAGATTGACAGTTGCCTTTTATTTTTCGTGTTTTTGTGATATAATTTTTAAAACAAACGGACGGGGTGAGGGCTATGCCAAAAGAAAATCATATCCAATATCTGTATGATAGAAAAGCTGATATTGAATTGATACTTTGTATTGATTCTGCAATTTCATATCCTTTGCATAACCATGTTTCGGTTCTTACAATCGGCTTGGTTTTATGTGGTTCAATTTTTCTGACTGTCGGTGATAATTCTTTCACTTGTGAAATAGATAATTCTTTTACTATTTTGCCGTATGTACCGCATACCATTGAAGCCCAAAATCCTTATTCGTTATTGACATTATGTATCAACAAGAACATCATCAGAAAATGCAGTAAGGACGAAATCAAAAATAATATCCGTCATTTGCTGACTGTTACCTGTGAGTTGGAGCTGACCGAAAACCAAACAATCCATTTGCTAAATTGTTTAGATTCATTGGATAAAGCCCTGCTTTCATATTCTGCTGAACCATTTATTGATTCGGCAAAAAAACAAATAGAGTGCTATCCCGAAATGAAATTAAGCATTGACGAAATGGCGCACTCTTTGTATATTAGCAAATATCACTTTATCAGAAGTTTTAAGCAAGCTATTGGTTTGATACCACACCAATTTCAAATTCAGAACCGTGTCCGTAAAGCGCAACATATGTTAAGCAATGTTGATAGTATAGCAGAAGTGGCTTTGACCACTGGTTTTTGTGACCAAAGCCATTTCATAAAACACTTTGAAAGATATGTTGGAATAACACCTACTGTTTATAAAATTTCATGTAAAATACTGACATAACAGGCTTTCCGCTAATTCAATGCTGGCATAAATTTTGCGAAAATATATAAGCCCTCGCTTCCGGCAGTCACTTCATGCGGTATATCCATGGGCAGTATGGATATTACGCCCGGCTCATACTTAATCTCTGTACCCTCATTGATACATATGCCGTTGCCGGAAATCACTTCATGGGTTTCTAATTGTGTCTTATGAACATGGTTTCCGATTTTTTTGTTCGGGGCAATTCTCACAAGGTGATAGCTGAATTGCCCGTCCGTCTGCTCGGAAGTAACAATATGTTTTAACTCTACTCCCTCAAAGGTGGGGTGCTTAGACCACGGAATATCTGCGAAAGAAATTTCTGTACCCGGTACAATTAGCTTACCCGCATTGTCGAATTGCTCAAAAAGATTCTGATAGTCCATTTCTTACTCTCCTTAATCGTTTATTTGCATTGGTTTGCATGACATTATGATACGATTATTGAGAGATTACGGATTGTATAAAATTGCTTATTTGGTTTTTCAAATGGATAACTCTAAAAATACCCTGTCATTATTTTTCTACTTTTTGGTTATGTTTGGAACTTCCGGCATAATCAAATTTTGGAGCGCTCAACTTGAAAGTAAAATCTTCCCTATCCACTATGCCAACTACTCTATCGCTATCATACAGTTTAAGTAATAATGCTGCCACTTGTACGCTGGTTTGATAAACACCAAATGTTTTATCATAATCATATTCTGTTACATCATTAGCAACTTTCCCAAATTCTGTCTTGGTTGCTGTCGGGGCTAATACTTTTACTTGCATTTTGCAGCCATTTTCTTTTAATTCCCATGCCAATCCCTCGGTAAATGTGCTGAC
>CAJUTD010000015.1:4467-10687 GCA_910589635.1 uncultured Lachnospiraceae bacterium
GGCTTCTACATTTAAGTGGAGCATTTGTCTTATTTTGCTCAAATCTTGATGCCCTACGGTGTCATAGTTTCCAAAACCGGCGTTGTTAATCCATGTCTTTAACGGATATGCTTTGATTTCCTCATACAGCCGGAAAACATTATCCGAAATAGATAAATCTGCAACTTTGACTATAATATCTAATGCCGGATATGAAGATAAAATTTCCTGTTTTAATGCGTTAAGTCTGTCCTCTCTGCGGGCTATCAAAATCAGATTGCTGCCACGCTCTGCAAATGCCTTTGCGGTTTCATATCCAATACCAGAACTTGCCCCGGTAATTACGGTATACTTTTCTGTGTTTTGAATCATTTACAAAACCTCCTTGTCTTTGATATAATGCAAGCATACAATGTAGAGTAAACTCTATGTCAAGAGAAAGGGCGTGATTTTTTTGGAATATTCCATAGGTGAATTTTCAAAGTTAACAGATTTAGGCATACATACCTTACGCTACTATGAGCATGAACACTTAATCACACCGGGGCGCAATTCCAGTAATCGCCGTTGTTATACTGATAAAGACCTTATTTGGATTGAATTTATTAAACGGCTAAAAGATACAGGTATGCCAATCAAAGAAATTCAGCTCTATGCCGAATTACGGGCGAAAGGTGAACCAACTTTGTCCGCAAGAATGGAATTGCTTATTTCCCACCGTAAAGCCCTCAATGAGCAAATCAATCAATTACAGGAACACATGGGGAAATTAGACAAAAAGATTGAGTTTTATCGGCAAGAGATTGAGCGTACCACAAAGAGATAATTTGTCTTTTATAAAAAGATATAAGGAATGAGAAGGATTCCGTAGTAGTCGGCATTGTGGGAAAATCTAAACTTTTGGATTTCTCATGATTTGGGATTTGTGGGGATGTGTATTATTGACTTTCTTATTTTAATCGTATCTGAAAATATATCTTCAATATATCCATTTTTTGCTAATAACAATTTTAAATCTAAACCAGCAATTTTACATTTAGGACCTAAAATTATTTCCTTAAATATATCCTGTCTACATTTTTCAAAACCAAGTTCAAAATATGCTCGAATATCATTTTCTACATCTCTAAATTTTATTGGACTACGTGTGAAATCACCTAGATGTTTGTTATTACTTACAAAAAATCCATCTGGCATATCTGAATATCCATAATCATCTACCCCTTCACAATCACAATAATTATCTGATTGCAGTTTTCTGAACAAACGCCATTTGGGCTTCAAAGGTGTAATCATCATCGACGGCTCCCAGAAAGTGCCGCAGACAGGAGCGAATCCGCCCGGTTCCGTACCATGTAAGGCCGGTCAGGTAGTCCCGGACGGGGTGATAGCTGTTCTGGTGGGCGGCGGGTTATTTAGTTTTTGCTGGGCTGTCAGTTCGGCAGGCTGGCATCTGTTTTAGCCAATGATTACTTTAACAGGCGAACATTTCCCACTGTTACATTTGCTTTCAGATACGCTACAGGCAGCAATACCAAATGTAATGTCCAATAATGCTTTTAGTATGATTTTATCCCCGGCTTTGGAAACGGGTGTTTCCACTGAAATACTGCCACTCGAATTGATTCTCGTGTGCATAAACAGATTAACAGGTGTAATAATGGCTCGATGTTCGTCAAGAGCATTATTGATATTGTCGAAACAATTTGAATGTCCTTCGCCATTATGGTAAAAGAACTCATACATTTCTGGTCGGCAGCATGGGTGAAATAAATCATGTTCTCCAACATCGTCAGAAAGGATTTTCATCATAGGGCGGTATAAATTGGTGTAAATAATATCTCCTATTTTTAATTTCAAAGATTCATTACAGTCAATCGTCACTCCCGTTGAAAGAAATTCATTTGGTTTGCCTGTGAGTTCCGCAAAAAAATCAACAATTTGGCCGCCTTCCATATCAATCACTGTAATATCTTGTCCTTGTCTAACATCAATTTTTATTCCCGAACACGCTGGTATGATATATTCTTTATTCATTATCTTCACCTCCGAAAATTCATATTCTTTACCCGGTCATTCATCCAGAACAACTGGAATTTATATACCCATCTGCTTCAAAACAAAGGCCAATTCTTTTGTATAAGCAGGATTTCTCAAATCATAGGTGAAGTTTGTCGATATCGAGCCAGTAGCCTATGCCATTATTTTTGAAATCCTTATCGGGCAACTGACCATTTTCAAGAAGAATCTCCCGGTAGAACTTGCCTCTGCAAAAGCAGATTTTGTTTCTGTCTGTTGCACTGATCGACTGACCATACATGATTGGATAATCTATTTGGGCAGAATTTGCAGGTAAAGGTGCATTTCCTATAATCTCGCATTCTCCATAAAAAAACGATTATCCATAATATAAGCAGACGGACAGCTTTTGAGTTTTTGTAAAACCATCAAATCATAACTCATAGTTATCGTTCCTTTCATATCATTCTATTTCAATTTGCCATTGGCTCCATTATACTGCAATGACTTTCCAAATGAAATAGGCTTTGTCAAAACAATTATTCAGGGGGCAAAAAGTTTTTTGGCAAAAGGACGGTATACCCCTTCCATAGTTGAATGACAAGGAGGAGCCTCAAAATGTAATTTAAAGGCGATTATCCAGCGTGTAAAAAACAATGCCATTTGATTTGGCTTGAAAACTTAAATTTGCGTGAGAGTTACAAAACGGTGATAATAGATTACAAACAGGAAAAATATCTGCATTTATTTCCCTGCTATCAAGAGATTTACCATAACAGAAGCCGTAGCAATTGGGAAACCCTTGATTTAAAAAAATCTGAACCCAAAAGAAAGTTATTACAATGTATAGGTGAAAGGGCCATAAAAGCCTGAAAGATATCTGTAAGGCACGGCGGCATGCCGTTGGAGGAAACAATGGACAAAGCACAACTGGAACAATGCATTCATGAATATGGAAAAGATGTATACACATTTTGCAGCCAGATTACCGGAAACTGTCAGGAGGCAGACGATCTCTATCAGGACACGTTTTTAAAAGCAACGGAATTGAAGGAAGGGATTGACTATAACCGAAACCCCAGAAGTTATTTCATATCGGTGGCTCTGCGCATCTGGAAAAATCGCAGGCGGAAATTTGCTTGGCGAAAACGAATTGCCGGGACCTGTACACTGACGGAGGAGGCGGCAGAAGTGAATATGCCTGAGCAGGAAATTTCTGCGGAAGATGTGGTACTCCAAAAAGAACTGGAACAGCAGGTGAGAAAAGCAGTTGGTGAATTGGCTGAAAAATACCGTATTCCGGTGTACCTCTATTATACGCTCCAACTTTCTGTGGAGGAAATTGCAAATGTATTGGAAATACCGCAGGGAACGGTGAAAAGCCGGCTTCACAAAGCGCGCGCCCTGCTGAGGCAAGAATTGGAGGTAATTTTTGATGAAATATGATATGGATGAATTATTAAAGAATGCCCTTTCTGCAAAAGAAGAGCCTGATTATTGGCTGAATCAGAGTATTTTAAAGCAAATCGAGGGAAAGGAGAACACAAATATGAGTAAAACGAATAGAAGAATGAGAATCCCAGCAATCGTAATGTTGACTGCGGCAGTGGTTGTAGCAGGTTCTGCGTCTGTGTATGCGGCTTGGAAATATCTGACGCCGCAACAGGTGGCAGAGATAAATAAGGATGAGGGGCTTGTGGCTGCATTTCAGAGCGAAGATGCCGTGGCAGTAGGCGAAGTTCAAGAATGTGGCGATTACCGGATTACATTGCTGGGGATTGTATCAGGCAAAAATCTTAGTAAATATGCTGGTATGGACGATACAGGGAATATTTTAAACGACCGCACTTATGTGGTTACGGCAATTGAGAATGCAGACGGTACGCCAAGGCCTGACACCAGCGAGGACGATTATGGTAAAGACCCATTTTTCGTATCACCTTTGATACAAGGCTTGAATCCGTCAATCTATAATAGTGTGATGATGGGCGGCGCATATTCTGAAATGGTGGAAGATGGGGTTCAGTACCGAATTGCTGAATGTGATAATGTAGAAAAATTTGCAGACCGGCAAGTTTACTTGTGTGTCAATGATGGAACGTTTTATAACAATGATGCCTATATTTATGATGAACAGAGCGGAGCTATCAGCCGCAATAAGCAGTATCAAGGCGTAAATGCGTTGTTTACGCTGCCGCTTGATAAGAACAAAGCAGACCCAAAAGCTGCGGAAGATTATGTGAAACAGATAGAAGACGAATGGAACGGAAATGGAGAGTCAGAAGAAGTGGAGGAATCTACCGCTTCTGAGACTGAGAAACTTGTTCCTGGCGATACAGATGTGACTTCTCAGGCGGCTGAGGAGAGCAAAGATTGGAAGCTGGCAGATTTCGAGAGAAATACGGAGTTGGTAAAGGAAATGGAGCTTACCCCAGACGCAGATGGAAATTATGCATACCGATATGAAATCAGTGCAGATGGACCGGCTTCCGAGGGAATTTTGGGAAAAGAGGAGCTTTCTGACAGGGATGAGGGAAATATGGCAAAATGCCGCGGAATTATGAGCGGTGAGGACTCGCATACGGCGTATATTCAGACATTTACATTGAAGGAAGATGGAAATGTGGTTTTGCGGGTCTATAAATATCGTAAATAGAGAGGCATTATAAAGCACAAGAATACAGATTTGTAGATATATTTTGCACGGATAAGTCTCGGACGCCCTAAGGCAGTTAAAAACTGTTTTGAGGCGTCCGTTTTTTTGTAGGATAATTAGTGATATTATCAAAATTCTATCAAAGTTATTATTTATAATTAATTCGGAAAAATTTTACATTATGTTTGGTGAAAAAATTACAAAAAAAATGCGTGACATTCATGAATAAAATACGATAATAATTATAGAGGGTAAAATATATGGTTTTTGCAAGATATGATGTATGAAAGCCGTATAGGATAGAGTATGAACATTTCAATAAGCCATAAGATACGAAGGGAGGTAGGCGTCAGGGTTCGGGCGGAGTAGATAAGCGGATAACTACAGGAACAAGAGGGGGAGGTACATTTTTTGTAAAAGAAAAGGAGGAGTGATCATATGAACAAGAGCGGAAGAAAGAAAATTATTGCGTTGCTGCTTGCAGCAGTATGTGCCGCAGGGCAGTTAGATGCGCCGATAATGGCATACGCCCAAGAAGCATTGCAGGCGGAAGGGGAAGTAAAAGCAGCCCCTAAAATATATACATACGGCAACTGGGAATATTCTCTCAGGGAGGATGGCACGGTGTATATCGAAAATTATGATGGGAGTGACTCTGTAGTGGAAATACCTGCGGAGATTGACGGCAGGGCAGTGACCGCTTTTACAAGGCTTTGGTATCCGTGTAATCTTAAAATAACTACTCTCATCATACCGGAGACCGTAACCTATTTTAGAACTGATACGATATCAAACCCATCTTCTGAGCTGGAAGAAATTATTGTGAAAGAGGGGAACCCGGTGTTCCAGTCGGTAGATGGCGTCGTCTATGATAAACAGATGAAAACGCTTCTGTGGTGCCCCAAGAAGAAATCAGGCAGCCTGACGGTTCCGCAAGGAGTGGAGACAATTGGGGAGTATGGGTTAGCGTATTCCCGTCTGTCTGAAATACTTCTGCCGGATAGCCTACAGGAGATAGGGCAGTCTGCGTTTCTGGAATGCCGCTTTACGGACGTCAACATCCCCAAAAGCGTGAAGAAAATAGGGAGGGATGCATTTGACAGGTGTGGCAAAATAAAAGAGATCCGGCTCCCGGATGGCATAAAGACGATAAACAGAGGGTTGTTTAGTTACTGCGGGAAACTGTCTGATATTTATATCCCCAAAAGCGTCAACGATATTGGAGATTTTGCGTTTTCAGACTGTTCCAGGCTAGAAACCATCTATTTACCCAAAGGGCTTAAAAGTATTGGGCAAGGGGCATTTTCCAATTGTGGCAAATTGAATAATGTTGTGATTCCGGAAGGAACTACATCCATTGGCGATTGGGCATTTTCCGGTTGCGGCGGACTGGAAAGTATTTTTATTCCAGACAGCGTTAAGAAGATAGGCAGCTATGCATTTTCCAAAAGCAAGAAAGTAACGATAGAATGCAGCGACAAGTCTTATGCCCAAAAATACGCGCAGAAGAACGGCATTCCTTACCGAATCGTAGGAAAAGAGCCCCAGAGTAAACTGGGACTTACT
>CAJUTD010000015.1:10697-29834 GCA_910589635.1 uncultured Lachnospiraceae bacterium
TCAAACGCTAAGGTAGCTTCTGTGAAAAATGGCAAGATTACGGTAAAAAAGGCGGGGCAGGCGACCATCACAGCTACAGCTTCTGACGGGAAGAAGACACGTATAAAGTTGTCAGCATCAAAGGCGGCAGTGCGTGTGTCGAAAGTTCAGGTATCTGGCAGTAAGACCATGAAGAAGGGAAGTAAACAGATATTAGGCCTGACAGTTACTCCCGCAACCGCAAACAGCACCAAAGTAAGCTGGAAGAGCTCAGACAAAAAGATTGCCACGGTAGACAAGAATGGCAAGGTCGTTGCGAAGAAAAAGGGTTCTGTAGTAATCACGGCGACGGCAAAGGATGGAAACTGCCTGACGGCAGGCTTAGAACTTTTCCCGCCACAGATTCTGTGGCGGGAAAAGTTTGTTGACAGGAAAATACTTTGGCTTATATAATGATGTCATTATGCGAGAGGAGAAAGGGCGTGGAGCGTAAGTTGGAAAACACAGCAATTGATGAGCAAAAACTGCCGGAGGAAAAACTGCCGGGAGCGGAAGAAATTGAGAAAAGCATCCGTAAAAAATTTCATAAACAGTTGTTTTCAAGATTTGCCAAGGCAGTCCGGGACTATCGGCTTGTACAGGAGGGAGATAAGATTGCTGTCTGCATTTCCGGCGGCAAGGATTCCATGCTGATGGCGAAATTATTTCAAGAACTGCAAAAACATCGGAAAGTTTCATTTGATTTAGAATTTCTGGTGATGGACCCGGGCTATCTTAAAAGGAACCGGCAACTTATAGAGGAGAATGCTGCGAGGCTGGGGATTCCCATCTGTGTTTTTGAGACGGAAATTTTTGATGCTGTGTATGAAATTGAGAAATCTCCCTGTTATCTCTGCGCCCGGATGCGCAGAGGACATCTTTACAGCCAGGCCAGGGAAATAGGATGTAACAAGATTGCGCTGGGACATCATTATGATGATGTAATAGAGACAATTCTTATGGGAATGCTCTATGGCGGCCAGGTGCAGACTATGATGCCCAAACTACACAGTACAAATTTTGCGGGTATGGAGCTGATCCGCCCCATGTATTATATCCGTGAGGACGATATCAAGCATTGGCGGGACTACAATAGGCTGCAATTTCTTCAGTGCGCCTGCCGGTTTACGGAAAATTGCGCCGTCGCAGAGGAGGAAGATCAGAGTTTGTCAAAACGCATGGAAATCAAACAGTTGATCGCCGGGATGAAAAAGAACAATCCTTTTGTGGAGGCAAATATATTTAAGAGTGTGGAAAATGTAAATTTGAGTACTGTTATTGCATATAAAGAACAAGGAAAAAAGCATCATTTTTTAGATACCTATTAAATGCCGGACAGTATCATATTTCTAATAATTTGATTCGTGAAAAGAAAGGCGGAACAGATGCGGGAATTATCAGAAGTACAAAAGGAGCGTTATGCGAGGCATATTGTATTGCAGGAAGCAGGGGAGGAAGGGCAGAAAAAGCTGTTGGACGGTAAGGTTTTGATTATCGGCGCAGGCGGCTTGGGTTCTCCGGTGGCTATGTATCTGGCGGCTGCGGGCGTAGGAACTCTGGGCATAGCAGATGCAGATGCGGTGGATTTGTCCAACCTTCAGCGGCAAATTGCCCATGGAACGGGGGATATTGGCAAATCCAAGGTAGAATCTATGCGGGCGACCATCCATAATATGAACCCGGATGTGATAGTGCAGACGTACCAGATATTTGTTAACGAAGAGAATATTACGGATTTATTGGGGAAATACGATTTTGTCGTAGATGCGACAGATAATTTTGCGGCAAAATTTTTAATCAATGATGCCTGTGTGAGAGAGGGGAAGCCTTTCTGCCATCCGGGCATTTTACGTTTTCAAGGGCAGGTTCTAACGTATGTGCCGGGAAAGGGTCCATGTTACCGCTGCATTTTTAAGGAGGAGCCGCCTGCGGGGGCGGTTCCCGGCTGTAAAGAGGTAGGAATTATCGGAGCCATGGCGGGTGTTATTGGAAGCCTTCAGGCCATGGAAGCAATCAAATATCTTTTGGGGACAGGGGAACTTCTTACGGGCAAACTTCTGACTTACCATGCGCTTCAAAATGAATTCCGAACGGTGAAACTTCCCGATCATGTGCCTGACTGTCCGGTCTGCGGAAAGCGGCAGTATTTTCTGCGCTGATACTGCTTGGCGTTATCTTTATTAAAAAACGTAAATGATTTTTTATCTTGACAGTTTCGGAAAATTCTAGTTACAAATCAGGGCTTGCGTGGTAAAATAGAATCTATAATGAGCAGTGTCAATTATTTAAAATGAATGGAAGGGTTGACTCTGATATGAAAGGAGGAGCTTATGAAATCAGGAGTAGTGAAAAAGCTGTTGGCGTTAGTTCTGGCCGCGTGCATGATGGTTCCGTCCGTTCCGTCATGGGCGGCGGGCGACCAGGAGGGAAGCGTGCAGGCGGACAGCCAGGTATCCGTGCCGGAGCCGTATTATGAATTTACGTTTGACGGCGAGGTCAAGGATGGAAAGGTGGAGAATGAGGGTACTAAGACGGGGATTACGGCGACGATTTCCGGTAGCGGTACAGGCATTGGCGTGCAGGATAATGTGGAGAGAGGCAACAAGGTGTTGAATCTGCCGGGCGGTGGTCTAGGTAAAGGAAGCCTGCTTTTGCCGGACAATATGTTTGATGAAGTGACAAATGATGGTTTTGCATTTTCCTTTTGGATCAATATTGACGCGCAGGCCGACCAGTACAGCCGTATTTTTTCAGCAACGCCGTTTGAATTGAATTCCAATGATGGGGACAATGGGGCATGGAACGCACCAGAATTCACATTTGTGGTGGGTTCCGATACGAATAATGATATGGGCGAGGGAAAGAGCGGATATAACTCTTCTGTTATGCTCAACGACCGCAGCACCCAGCTCAAGCTGGTGTGGGAAAAGCAGTTTGCAAAAGGGGTGTGGCAACATGTGACAGTCAGCGTATCGCCAGCGGATTATGAGGTCTATCTCGACGGGCAGAAGGTGAACATGAAATATGACAGGAACAATAATAAAAGCGCTGTTTTGACGACTCTGTTTGCCGACAATGCAGCGGTGCTGAAAACTTATAAACATAATGCCATTGGGCGTTCTGTCTATAGCACCGATAATGACATGAAAGCCCAGATGGATGAATTCAGGTTCTATAATACTGCCTTGACCCCACAACAGGCGAAAGCGGCATATGACAGTTACGCAGTGCGTGATTCCGTAATTAAGCAGCTGGAAGATAAGGTGGTGGAGGCGCAGGCTAAGAGCGTCAGTTTCTATACGAGAGATAGCTATGAGAAATTGTATACAGCGATCAGGGAAGGACAGGCGGGTGTGGAGAACCCGGTGACGGAGGCAAACGTAAACCGCCTTATCGGCAATCTGGACACGGCGCTTACAGGATTGAAATTCTATGATGGCATTACAGAAGAGACGACATTTTCTAATGCCCAGCTTGCCAAAGAAGCGAGAGAGGCCAATGTTATTCTTTCACAGGGCGGTTTGTCGGCAGACAGTGAGCGCGCGATAAAGGCGGCGGCAGATCAGGCGGCGCAGGCGCTGGAAGGGAAGGAACAGCGTGCAGTGGATGCGGCGTTACAGGCGATAAGAGATGCTGTAGGAGATATTTCTTACGGCGCCACGCTTCACTTTGACGCCAATCCGGCGAACAGCAAAAATGAGCTGCTTCACGGTTCTACCGGATTTCTCTATGGGGTCAGTGAAATAGGGGTGCCTTCTGCGGAACTTATCAGCGCGATCAAGCCTAAGATTTTGGTTCAGAAGGCAGCGGATGGCAAACAGCACCCGTCCGGGGACGGTTACCGCTTGACTCCATATCTTCGTGAGTGCGGCGTAGAGAATATTCAGATTTATTTACAGGATTATTATTTGGAATGGCCATATGAGAATACAGGAATTGCAGATTATAATGAGAAGGTAGATAAGATTGTCCGCAAAATGTTTGCAGACAAGACGCCGGAGGAGATTGACAGATACAGTCTGGTATTATTTAATGAGCCGGATGGAATCTGGTATAATGATAGGAATTGGACGCGTTTCTGCAATGACTGGCTGACAATTTACAATACGGTGAAGGATATTGACCCGGCAATTAAAGTGGCGGGCCCGAATTTTTCTGTATATGATGGAAATGCATATAAGACGTTTTTTGAATTCTGCCAGAAGAATCATTGTCTGCCGGAGTACATCACCTGGCACGAATTGCAGAAGGATAAGCTTGCAAGTTTTAAATCTCATTGCGACCAGGTAAAAGGGTATGTGGAGACATATTATGCGAATTCCGGCATCGACCCGATTCTGTTCGTCAATGAGACGGTGAATTTTGACGATGTGGGCAATCCCGGCGCGCTGGTGAACTGGCTGGCAATATTTGACGAGGAGGACGTCTATGCTTCCCTGCCTTATTGGGGGCTTGCCAATTCCCTCAATGAGCTTGCAGCGGATGCAAATAAGCCGAACGGCGCATGGTGGGTATATAAATGGTATGCGCAGATGACAGGTAAGAAAACGCCTCTAACGCTTGAAAATATTGAAGGACCGGGAGCTTATGGTAGGCTGTATGGCCTCACGAGCGTGGATGATGACGCGGGCATAGTGTACAGTTTGTTTGGCGGCCAGGCAGGCAAGCAGACAGTCAGCATTGAAAATATCAAAGCGACGAAAACGTTTGCCGGAGCGGATCAGGCGCATGTGAAGCTATATAGTACGAAATTCACCGGACACCACGGATTTGCGGAGGAGACGCCGGTGGAATTTGAGGGGAATCTTGCATTTTCCGGGAATGATCTTGTGTTTACAGTTTCCGATGCAGAGTTGATGGACGCCTATTATGCAGTGATTACGCCGGCAACAAGTGAAAATGCCAGCACAATTTCTTCCTATGGCAAGAACTGGGAACAGACTTATGAAGCGGAGGATGCAGAATTAATTGGAGGCGCAAAGGTCTACAAGAAGTCAAGCGGCGGCGATTTGGCACGTTCTAACCGTGCAGAAGTCGGCAGCTTGGACACAGAGGCAGACGGTGTGAAATTTACGGTCAATGTACCTAAGGCAGGTAGATACCGGCTGAATATTTACTACACCAGCCAGGCGCCGCAGGTAAATGCGCAGACCTTAGAATATGTTGCCGCCGGCGGACAAAACCGCGCTATCGGTGCGCTTTCCCGGCATACGCTTACAATTGACGGCGGGCAGCCACAGGAAATTATCTATGATTCTACCGTGAAATGGGGCTATTACAATTATAAGACGGTATACATAGATTTGGCGGCGGGAAACCATACAATCCAGCTGATGTATAAGGGTGAGAGCCAGAAAGGAAAGGCAGTGGATTCCATGCTGTGCGCCCTGCTGGATAAGATTGACCTGGCTTATGCGCCAGATATTCCGGCAGTCATCAACATAGAGCCGGAGGAGCTTGTGGGAAGCCAAAAAGGTTTTGCATTATCACAAAAGGGCAGTGATTCAGGAGCAGGAAGCGCTTCTGGCAGCGGAACGTTTGAGTTCTATGTCTGCGCCCCGAGGGATGGCTATTATACCGTGGGGACGTCTGGAAGCGGCAGCGCAATTTTAGCAAAGAGCCGTGTAAATTATGCGGCGGACGCCAAGGCGGAGTCGCAGCCCAGCGTAGACTGGATGGAACTTTTCTCTCTGGCATTGGGAAATAAGAATGCCGGTAAGGTTTATCTCACAGCAGGTATGAACCGCTTATACATAAAAGGAAATGGGCTTGTGTTGGACTGCTTGTCTTTTACCGAGGAGCCAGAACATACGCAGAAGAACTCCTATACCATAGAGGCGGAGGACTGTGAACGTGCCGGCAGTGGTGTTTTCCATGATGAGGGAGCATACAATTATCTGCCGGGCAGCGTGTCGGTGCCTAAGATTATAGACAATGAATATGCATCCGGCGGCAAAGCCGTTGAGGGATTCCGAGGTGGAAGCGATGGCAGCCTGACGATGAAGGTGAGCGTGCCGGCAGCCGGTGATTATAAGCTTTCCGTTGTGTATGCTAATGACGAGCCCGCCCCCGTGATGAAAAAGCAGGACGGTACGAATTATGTACATCCCTACAACACGGATTTGGTGGAGCGGTATATGCAGATTTCCGTCAATGGGGCGACGCCGCAGACCGTATATTTCAGGAATACATTCTGTTGGGATACGTTTAAGAATACGATTGTAGATGTAAAGCTGAAAAAGGGTGAAAATATCATTACATTTACCAATGATAACTCCTATAAATTTAGTGAATTGCAGGATGATTTTACGCCGAGGCTGGATAAATTTGTAATTGCGGCTGCTGCCGCAAAAACGGCAGCAGCAGACAAACCGCCAGTGAAGCCAACGGTCAAGAAAAATAATAAGATTACCGGTGTTTCTTCCAGTATCAAGAAAGTATATGGAAACAAACCGTTTACTTTAAAAGCGAAAGGGCAGGGGTCGATTACCTATACGTCTGGCAATAAGAAAGTTGTGACTGTTGGCAAGACAAATGGTAAGGTAACGATCAAGGCGTGCGGCAAAGCGGTAATTACAATTAAAGCCGCTGGCAACAGCAACTACAAGGCGGCAACGAAGAAAGTCACCGTGACGGTTGCGCCGAAAAAGATGACGCTTAGCAGCGTGAAATCTTCAGCGAAGAAAACACTTACTGTAAAGTGGAAAAGGGATAAAAAGGCGGATGGTTACCAGATTCAGTACTCGACAAACAAGAAATTCAAGGGCGCTAAGACTGTAGATATCAAGAAGAATCGTACTACGAGCACGAAGATTAAGAAAAAGCTCAAAGCTGGTAAGAGATACTATGTGCGGGTGCGTGCGTATAAGAAATCCGGCAAATCCAAGATATGCGGAAGTTACAGCAAGGTCAAGAGTGTGAAAGTAAAAAAATAAAAAACCTCTTGCCAAAATGAATAAAAAGTGCTATGATGTTCAAAATTAAGATATTAACAAGTTAAAGCGTTGAAGGAGACTCTTGTTTTCAGAGGCCGACAGGAATATGGCGTCACCGACTGAGAGCGCCGTTTGGAAGAGAAGATAAAGGGAACACTCTGGAGCAGACTGATTGAACACCATGAATTGCCTGGCAATGACATGGTTGCCGAAATGATATTTGGCGCGTATAATATCTGCTGATATTATACCAAGTAGGTCAGTACGTCCATGCACGTTACGCATAAGAGTGGGGAAAGAATTTCTGGGATGTGAGCGCTATACGATAGAACATACCAGAGGAAGATTTTTTCCCAAAGCGGGTGGTACCGCGGATAATCAGTTTATTCGCCCCGGGATACTAACAATGTATTCCGGGGTTTTTTATTTTTCCTGTTTGATGGCCCCGGAATACCGCATCAGAAAAGGAGTGACCATTATGAGCAACATTTACAGAGACATTACATTGGAGAAGGTAAGCGAGGGAGACATTGGCAAGACGGTGCGCGTGGCAGGCTGGGTAGAAAATATCCGTGACCACGGCGGAGTTTCCTTTGTGGATTTGCGCGATATGTATGCAGTGATGCAGGTGGTAATCCGGGACGGAAAGCTGTTGGAAGGCATTCGTAAGGAGCAGGCAATATCCGTACAGGGTTTGATTGAAAAAAGGGATGAGGAGACTTACAACCCTAAGATTCCTACGGGAACGATTGAACTGGACGCCAAAGAAATTGATATTTTGGGAGAAGTCTATAGCACGCTTCCCTTTGAAGTGATGACAAGCAAAGAGGTCAGAGAGGATGTGCGCCTGAAATACCGTTATCTGGATTTGCGCAACCAGAAGGTGAAAGAAAACATCCTGTTCCGTTCAAAAGTGATTGCTTTCCTGCGCCAGAAAATGACGGAACTTGGATTTGTGGAAATTCAGACGCCGATTTTATGCGCCTCCTCGCCGGAAGGAGCCAGGGATTATATCGTGCCCTCCCGCAAATACAAAGGAAAATTCTACGCGCTGCCTCAGGCGCCGCAGCAGTATAAGCAGCTTTTGATGGTGTCCGGGTTTGATAAATATTTTCAGATTGCGCCCTGCTTTCGGGATGAGGACGCAAGGGCAGACCGTTCCCCTGGAGAATTTTACCAGCTTGATTTCGAGATGAGTTTTGCCACTCAGGAAGATGTATTCCAGGTTGGTGAGGAAGTATTAGCGGCAGCATTTGAGAAATTTGCACCGGAGGGAAGCGTTGTGACAAAGACGCCGTTCCCGGTCATCAGTTACAAACAGGCGATGTTAGAGTTCGGAACGGATAAGCCGGATTTGAGAAATCCGCTGCGTATTGTGGATGTCACAGAATTCTTTCAGAAATGCAGTTTCAAGCCGTTTCTTGGAAAAGTTGTGCGAGCCATCCGTGTGCATGCGGAAATGTCTAAAGGGTTTCACGAGAAGCTGCTGAAATTTGCCACCGGTATCGGCATGGGCGGTCTTGGTTACCTGGAAGTGATGGAGGATGGCAGCTACAAAGGGCCGATTGATAAATTTATTCCAGCGGAGCTGAAAGAGGAGTTTCGTCAGCTCACCGGGCTTAAAATAGGAGACACTATTTTCTTTATGGCGGATAAAGAAGCGCGCGCCGCCTACTATGCAGGTATGATTCGTACCGAGCTGGGAGAAAAATTAGATTTGCTGGAGAAAAATGCTTACCGTTTCTGTTATATCAATGATTTCCCGATGTTCGAGCGGGATACGCAGACGAAGCAGATAGGTTTTACACATAACCCATTTTCCATGCCCCAGGGTGGCCTTGCGGCTTTAAATGATATGGATCCGCTGGAAGTGCTTGCTTATCAATATGACATTGTCTGCAATGGCGTGGAGCTTTCGTCGGGAGCAGTCCGCAACCATGACTTGCAGATTATGGAGAAAGCGTTTGCAATTGCAGGTTATGATAAAGAGGTATTGAAAAATAAATTCGGGGCGTTATACAATGCATTCCAGTTTGGAGCGCCGCCTCATGCTGGTATGGCGCCGGGAATTGACCGTATGCTGATGCTGCTCAGGGGCGAAGACAATATCCGCGAGGTCATCGCTTTCCCTATGAACGGAAATGCACAGGACTTGATGTGCGCGGCGCCGAACGAGGTGACAGAGCAGCAGCTTCGGGAAGTGCACATTAAGGTGCGGGACTAGTATAACAAATCCAAAAGAGATTAGGAGGATGCAGATTTGGAACAAGTTGAGAAGAAGGTGGACGTAAAAGCCGGCAAAAATGATATTTCCGATGAGACAATGGAGTATGTGGGCATTCTTGCCAAGCTGGAACTGTCAAAGGAAGAGAAAGCGGCGGCCAAAAAGGATATGGAAAAGATGTTGGATTATATTGATACATTAAATGAACTGGATACATCGGGAATTGAACCCATGTCCCATGTTTTTGCGATGGACAATGTGTTCCGTGAGGATATCGTGGAAGATGTGGACGGCGGGGAAGATACGCTTGCCAATGCACCCGAGCGCAGAGAACGGGCATTTGTGGTACCAAAGACCGTAGATCAGTAAGGAGGTAAGGCATGAATCTATTATCATTAACAGCCGTAGAGTTAGGGAAAAAAATCAAAGCCGGGGAGGTTGCAACAGAAGAGGCGGTGCGCGCTTCGCTGGCCGCGATTGAGGCCAAAGAGCCGCAGGTAAACGGCTTTGTGACCGTGGATGGGGAATATGCATTGAAACGTGCCGCCGAAGTTCAAAAGCAAATAGACGATGGGACATTGACGGGACCGCTTGCCGGAGTTCCGGTGGCAGTGAAAGATAATCTTTGCACCAAAGGGTTACTGACGACGTGCAGTTCTAAAATTTTACACAATTTTATTCCAACCTATACCGCGGAGGCGGTGCGCAATCTGGAAAAGGCGGGAGCTGTGGTGGTCGGTAAAACGAATATGGATGAATTTGCGATGGGCAGCACGACGGAGACGTCCGCCTATGGAGTGACAAGAAATCCCTGGAATACTGCGCATGTTCCGGGGGGATCTTCCGGCGGAAGCTGCGCGGCAGTGGCGGCAGAGGAAGTAAGCTATGCACTTGGATCAGACACCGGCGGCTCTATCCGTCAGCCGAGTTCATTTTGCGGCGTGACGGGTATCAAGCCGACATACGGGACGGTCTCACGATATGGGTTGATTGCTTACGGTTCTTCTTTGGACCAGATTGGGCCGGTAGCAAAGGATGTGACCGATTGTGCAGCAATATTGGAAATTATCAGTTCTCATGATAAGAAAGATTCCACATCCATCAAACGTGAAGATACGGATTTCACGGCTGCGCTTGTCGATGACGTCAAGGGCATGAAAATCGGCATTCCCAAAGATTATCTGGGTAGCGGGTTGGATGATGAGGTAAAGCAAGCCGTGTTCAAAGCCGCCAAAGTTCTCGAAGAAAAAGGGGCTATGGTGGAAGAATTTGATTTGAGCCTGGCAGAGTATGCAATCCCGGCGTATTATGTGATTGCCGCCGCCGAGGCAAGCTCTAACCTAGAGCGGTTTGACGGCGTGAAATACGGCTACCGCGCTAAGGATTATGAGGGGCTTCATGATATGTATAAGAAATCACGATCCCAGGGCTTTGGTGCGGAAGTGAAACGGCGGATTATGTTAGGTTCCTTTGTTCTCAGTTCCGGTTATTACGACGCATATTATTTGAAAGCGCTGCGAACCAAAGCGTTGATCAAACAAGCTTTTGATAAAGCCTTTGCCAAGTATGATGTCATTTTAGGGCCGGTTGCGCCCACGACAGCTCCCAAACTGGGCGAATCTTTGTGTGATCCTTTAAAAATGTACCTTGGAGATATCTATACCGTTTCCGTGAACTTGGCGGGACTTCCAGGCATCAGCTTTCCTTGCGGGCTGGATAGTCGGGGCCTTCCGGTTGGATTACAGCTTATCGGAGATTGTTTTCAAGAGAAGAAAATTATCCGAGCGGCGTTTTCCTATGAGCAGACCAGGCCTTACCATCACAGCCCATTGGCGGAAGTATAGAGAGGAGAGAGATTATGAGTAAAGAATATGAAACCGTTATCGGGCTGGAAGTCCATGTAGAGCTGGCAACGAAAACAAAAATCTTCTGCTCCTGCTCAACCGCTTTCGGCAGTGCGCCTAACACCCATACTTGTCCGGTATGTACCGGTATGCCCGGTTCACTGCCGGTTCTCAATAAAAAAGTAGTCGAATATGCCATGGCAGTGGGGGTGGCGACAAATTGCCAGATTAATCAGTACAGCAAGTTTGACCGTAAAAATTATTTTTATCCTGATAATCCACAGAATTATCAGATTTCCCAACTCTATCTGCCCATCTGTCATGATGGCGGCATTGAGATTGAGACGGAAATGGGCAGCAAAACAATCGGCATCCATGAAATCCATATGGAAGAAGACGCCGGCAAATTGGTGCATGATGATTGGGAAGAAGTTTCGCTGGTAGATTATAACCGCTCCGGCGTGCCCTTAATCGAGATTGTTTCCGAGCCGGATATGCGTTCTGCTGAGGAAGTGATTGCTTATCTCGATAAGTTGCGGATGATTATCCAGTATCTGGGGGCTTCTGATTGTAAAATGCAGGAGGGTTCCATGCGTGCGGATGTGAACTTGTCCGTACGTGAGAAAGGGGCCGCCGAATTTGGCACCCGTACGGAAATGAAAAATATTGGTTCGTTCAAGGCGATTGCCAGGGCGATTGAGGCGGAGACTGCCCGTCAGATTGATCTACTTGCGTCGGGAGAAAAGGTTGTGCAGGAGACCAGGCGGTGGAACGATGAAGAGGGCTATTCTTACGCCATGCGTTCCAAAGAAGACGCTCAGGATTACCGTTATTTCCCAGAGCCGGATTTGGTTCCCATTATTATCAGTGATGAATGGCTGCAAGAAATCCGTGACAAGCAGCCGGAACTGCGTGATGAGAAAATGAAACGCTATGTGGAAGAATTTGACTTGCCCAAGTACGATGCGAAAATTCTCACTTCTGTGAAAAAGCTTGCCGATTTGTTTGAGGAAACCACAGCGTTATGCGGCAAGCCCAAGAAGGTATCAAACTGGCTGATGGGTGAGACCATGCGTCTTTTAAAAGAGCATGAGATGGATGCAGAAGACATTTCTTTCTCCCCCACGAACCTTGCCAAGATCATTGCGTTTACAGAAGATGGAACCATCAACGGTACGGTGGCGAAAGAAGTCTTTGAACAAGTTTTTATAAAAGATATTGATGTGGCAAAGTATATCGAGGAACATGGACTGAAAACGGTTCATGACGAAGGTGCGTTGCGTGAGACGGTCGCTAAAGTCATAGCGGAGAATCCTAAGTCGGTGGAAGATTACCGAAACGGCAAAGAGAAGGCCATCGGATTCCTGGTAGGGCAGACCATGAAAGCCATGAAAGGTAAAGCCAATCCTGGCATGGTGAACAAGATTTTAAAGGAGATGCTGTAGAAGCGTCTCCTTTAAAATATAATAAAAATAACCGGCATTAACTGGGCAATCAGAATTCCTCCGCCAAAGGAAACTTGCATTATCAAAGTAGGTATTGTAATATGGAAATATTAGGATGCGAAGGCATAACAAAACAGTTGTATCATGCAGTATGGGGGAATTGTACGATATGATTGAGTAAAAATAAAATGGGGGTACGGATGAAGAAAAAAGCAGCGATCATAAATGATGAACTTGGCACGATTGCTTTGGGGTTCTCAATTTCAGGATATGAAATAAGTGCAATATATATAGAGCATGCAAATCAAAACGCAGTCAGCGTATGTGAGAAAAATTGGGGAAATCGGGTTTACCCTGTCGATTGGGATAACTTTTCGTTATCTGATTTTGTAGATGTAGACTTTATTGCAGGTAAAATCCGCTTTCCGGTTTTTGCCATGGCTGCAAATAGGAAAACCGGAAAAGCCGAAGATGACATCCAAAAAATAGTAGGGTTATTGAGCATAAAGCGGCCACGTGTTTTTCTATTTCAATTTAATAGAATTTCACCACAAAATCAACTATTCCGATATTTTTTGCAGCAAATTCGTGATATAGGTTATCAATTACGGTACGATATAATTGATGTTCGTCTCTTTACAGGTTTTCCGGTAAACGAAAAAGAATGTTTTATCTATGGAACATTAGAAGCAGGCAATAATGACTTGAAGTTTTTACCAGTGTCGTATATGGTAAATTATTCATTTGACGATTTTTATGAGGCAAAGTTTGTGGAGCGAGAATATTGTTGCTCTGTGAATCCTAAATATTTACAAAATATAGAGAAGGAACACGAGGACGCTATATTGTGTTGGAGGAATGATCATTACAAAGAGGAGCAATATATTATCTTAAATCCAAGGATGGTACCATTAGTTGCCCGGGGGGATAAAATCAGAAAGATAACGCATAGAGAAGTTGCCAGGCTAAAAGGTATTCCTGATGAATATGATATTGATGTCAGAAATAAAACATGGTTATACCAGAAATTGATGTACTGCGCCAATGTGCAGCTTATCCGGCAACTGGTATCTGATTCTGACCTTGCTGTTGGGGAACGTTCATTTAAACAGAGGGCGGTTTCAAAGGGATTGCAATTTGAAAAAATAATCAAAACATATTTCACAAAGAAAGACGTTGCTCCAATCAAAGCGGATGAAAATACCGATAGGCTTGCCGATTTTCAATTTGAGACAGACGCCGGCATTTTTAAGGTGATATTGAAATTTTATTCTGGAGATGTCGGAACGGAGACGAAATTATTAGCGGTAGGTGAGCGGATTTCAAGCATTACGCTTGCAGATAATGAAAATTATATAATCATTGTAGGAAATATAATCAGTACGAAATTAAAAGAAAGAATGAAACGGGATTTTAAAATCCATATATGGGATGTAAAAAATTTATTATGGCTTTTTGAAGAGTTTCCGGATATTAAAAGTGAGTTTGTTTCGTTGCTTAGTTACACGCTTTCAGGCGTCGAGCCACAAGAGCCAGAGTTGAATATATTTGAGAAAGGAATTTTTTTAATACAAAATATATTATTTTTGAATTTAAAAATTACAGTGATGAGATAACACAGAAAGAAATATATACGACAGAGAAATATCTGTATGAAAAAGCGCTAAGAAGAGTAGCAGTAATCATATCGAGAAAAGGAGCTAATGTGAACGCGCATAGAGCGTTAAGGGGAAGTTTGAGAGAAAGTGGGAAACTCATTATTTGCCTGTCGGATGAACATATCAATAAGTTGATAGAGATAAAAAGTAACGCAGGTTCTCCGGGGGATATGTTAGAGGATATGTTGGATGAGATGTTAATGGAGCTTGAAAAGTGAAGCAGTTATGTGACCTCTTAAGTTATCAAATAATTTCAAGAAAGGACAAAAGCGATGAATTACTTACCAGAAACAGAACAAAAAACAATTGAAGAAATCAAACGTCTTTCAGCAAGACGGGCAGTCAGCATGAAGATTAATCCTCAGAAGAGGCCGGGGATAACCGACAGCAAATTCGGCGGCGTGCCTTACTGGGACATGAACATGGATTATCCGAAAACAGAGGACGGGAGTTTATTGATGCTGTTGGCGCAAATTAATTTAGACGAGCTGAACAGGGAAGGGAACAATCCGGGCAACAAGCTGCCGAAAGGCGGTATGTTGCAGTTTTTCATTGCCATGGACGATGTGTTTGGTATGAATTTTGATTACACGACAGACAGTGACGGGAGATTGGTGCAGGAAGGTTATCGGGTGGTGTATCACAAGAACATTGATTATTCTGTCTCAGAGAAGGAGATAGAAGCGCTGGGTATGCCCAACAGCGCGGCAGAAGATTTGGAGGAGTCGCCGCTTTGGGGCGAGTATGGGCTAACATTGGAAGTTAAGGAAACGTACATAGGCATGGATGATTACCGGTTTGAAGATATTTTCCGTCAGGCGGCGAAAAATGCAGGCTGGGAAATCGAGGAAGGGATAGGTTATTATAATAGTTTTTCCGAAGAAGGCAGAGATTTCCTTTTTGAAGAACTAGAGCCCTGCGGACATTGGATGATGGGCTGGCCTTATTTTACACAATATGATCCCCGGGAACAGGAAGACGAGAAGGCGAAGTACGCGGTTCAGCTTTTCCAGATGGACTCTGATTATGGTGATGATGACGACTATATTTTGTGGGGGGATGCCGGTGTGGCGAACTTCTTTATCAGTGAGGAGGATTTGGCAAAAGAAGATTTTGGGGACGTGCTGTATTATTGGGACTGCTGCTAAAGAGAATCTTGAAGATGCAAAATTGCATTCAGAAACAGAATTTGAAAAGTATCGTGTTTTACAGGACAAAATATTTATGTCTGATTATAATAAGTTTTTGAGTAATAATGGTCAAATAAATTTTATTTATGTCTGCTTGATATTATTCGTCTAAGCGACTATACTATATTCAATGAATAAGAGGGCAAATATGTTTGATTATATGGTGGCACATGATGCCGCTGAAAAGCCCATTGATGCCAGAAAGAAACAGAGGAGAGATGAATAACCATGTCAAAAATTTTAATCGTGGAAGATGATAAAGAAATCAATGCGCTTTTAAGTAATGTCGTACAATCAAATGACTATAGGGCAGACACCTCGTTTGATGGTTTTAGCGGATTGCAAATGGCATTAGAAAAAGATTATGGTTTAATTTTATTGGATTTAATGCTCCCTTACAAAACAGGAGAAGAATTCATACGTCAGCTTCGTGTCAAGAAAAATACGCCAGTAATTATTTTATCGGCAAAGGATACAACATATAACAAAATTGAGTTGCTGCGTTTGGGTGCGGATGATTACATAACAAAACCATTTGACATTGATGAAGTGTTATTGAGAATGGAAGCTGTTTTAAGAAGAACAGAACATTTAAATGCAAATGGTTCAGTGCTTGCCTATCGGGATATCCGAGTTTATTTGGATTCAAAACGAATTTTCCTGAAAAATATGGAACTTGAATGTACAGCAATGGAATATGCAATCTTGGAACTTTTATTACGCAATCCAACAAAAATCTTTTCAAAAAGAAATCTTTTTGAGAGTGTAACGGGTGAGGATTATATGGTCGATGAAAATACGATAAATGTTCATATCAGTAATATCAGAAAGAAGCTGAAGAATATTACATCAGAGCAATATATTGAAACAGTGTATGGCATGGGCTATCGGTTGATAACTTAAGATTTTCTTTAGATTTGCTTAAAGATTCCATTAGTATATTACAATATGATAGGGCTGAAAGGAGGAATTGCCATGGATAATATCATTTTGAAAACAGATAATCTATGTAAACGATATGGTAACATTTCTGCCCTTGATAATATAAATATTTCGTTGCAAAAAGGACATATTTATGGCTTTATTGGAGAGAACGGCGCTGGAAAATCAACGCTGATGAAAGTGCTGACGGGGCTTTGTTTTCCAACTTCCGGGACTATGACAATTTTAGGCGAAAGCAACAAAAAAGGACATGAGAGAGTACGAAGCCAAATGGGAAGTATGATAGAAACACCTTCTTTACACTTGGAATATACAGTTTATGAAAATGTAAATGTGCAGCGTATTCTGTCAAAGAATCCTGATAAAAAAGCTTGTGACAATGCATTGTCATTAGTAGGTTTATCTGATGTGCGAAACATAAAAACAAGGAAACTTTCTATGGGGATGAAGCAACGATTGAGTCTGGCGATGGCTCTCATTTCCAAGCCGCAAATACTAATTTTGGATGAACCCATTAATGGTCTTGACCCCAAAAACATTGCACAATTTAGGCAGACGGTGAAAAAATTGAATGAGGAAAATGGTATGACTTTTTTTATTTCAAGCCATATCTTATCAGAACTTTACCTTTTGGCAACGGATTATATTATTATCCATAAAGGCAAAATTTTGAAATGCATTACGCATGAAGAACTGGAAAAGCAGTGCCGTAAATGCCTGCGTATCAAGATGGACGATGTGCCGAAGGGCGTCGTTCTTCTTGAAAAGGGGCTGGGTACAAAGGATTTCAAGGTGGCAGCTGATAATACGGTATATCTTTTTTCCCATTTGAATGACGTGGAAAGTGTTGCAAAAGTCCTATCTGATAACCATATTTTGATTACGGAATTATCCTTATCAGAAGATTCATTGGAAAATTATTTTTTCTCTGTGATAGGGGGTAAAGCGTAATGATAAATCAAATGAAAGCAGAAAATTTCAGACTGTGGAAAAGGAAAGGTAATTTTTTTGTTGCGTTGGCATTGTTTGCCTTAAATTTTATCTTCGCTTATCAAAAGTGGGCACTGATAAAAGATATGGATGAAATTTTAGCATTAGTAGTAGGAGATGCCTCTTTTCAGATAGTAATTTCCCTATGCGTGGCGTGGTTTGTCGGTTCGGAATTTAATGAGAGAACCATACAAAACGAATTAAAATTGGGATACAGCCGTAGTTCCGTCTTATTTGTACGCTTTTTATATTCTGGTTTGCTGGCAGTATTTTTGCACATATCTTTCATTTTAGGAGCTTATGCCGGAGTAGCTTTCAAATATGGAATAGAGCTATCAGGAATAAAGCTGGATAGCCTTATTTGGCTTTTGGTTGTGCTATTACAGGTTGTCACATCACAAAGTTTTACGCTTTTTATTGTGTTTCTGTTAAAAAGGGCATTGGCCGCAATGGTAGCTGCCACCTTGTTATCTTTGGTAGCCTGCAATATTTTGAGAAATTTTATGGGTTCGAAGATTTTTACATTATCCTGCTTTTGCCTTGCCCAGAACAAGGGACAGACGACACTTTTGGCTTCTGCATTGTATGCGATTGCAACGCTTATAATTGTTATGGCTGCAACTTATTTGGTATTCCGTAAAGCAGATATGGGGTAAAGGTGGTATTGGGCAATGGTTTGCATGATAATTATTTTTGGCTTATCCATAGCCGTACTTTTTTTCCTGATAAAACATATTGCATTAAACAAACAAATAAAATCCCTCACAAACCAAATACATGATTCCCATCATAACTTTGTCATGGTTGATTTTATTAACCGTAATTTGGAGGAACTAACAATTGCAATCAACGAAATAATAGAAGGCAAGGAAAACGCTAAAATTGAAGCTGATAAGAATTATAAACTATTACAGCAATCTATTGCAAATATATCGCATGATATAAGAACCCCCTTAACCTCTGTGATTGGCTATTTACAGATTGCGATGAAAGATTGTTCCGATGAACAACAGATTTTGAATATGAAAGTGGCATTGGAACGAGCCAGATATTGTAATCAGTTAATTGACGATTTTTATGAATTGTCCATTGCAGAGGCAAGAGATAAACTTCCGCAGCTTGAAAGGCTAGATATATCTGCCCTGCTTTGTGAGCAAATACTTGGAAATTATGTAGATTTTGAGTCACATGGATTAAAGCCGAATTTCGCTGAATCAGACAAAAGTGTATGGGTTATAGCTGATAAGGTAATGCTTATACGTGTTCTGCAAAATTTAATTTCAAACATGTTAAAATATGCGGTGGAAAATGCAGATTTTCATATAGAAGAAAATGATAATCATATGACAAGACTCACAGTTTCTAATCCAGTCATGCAGGATGATATAGATGCGGAAAAGATTTTTCAAAAATTTTATCAAAAAGACCTGTCAAGAGGAAATTCTGGGAGCGGAATAGGGCTGTATCTTTGCCGTTGTTTTGTTGAAAGGATGGGTGGAAACATCAGTGCTGAGTGCAAAGGCGGTATTTTGAAAATTATCGTTTTATTAAAGACTGCTAAGAATTGTAATGACGCAAAAAAGGATGTTCAGAAGAAATAAGGGGGAAAGTTTATGGATAAAACAGATTGGGTATATCGCCCTGTTTGCGGTAGTAAAACCCGTGACAGAATCAGAGAAGATACTATTTTAAGAAACTATCCGCTCTACTGTCCCAAATTGCAAACAGGAAACATTGATTGAACTTTAATATAACGACAATTTTTATTCAAAATACCCGACAATTTCCCCTTGTTGGATAATATGGCTATTAGCCTTTCGGAGAACTTTTCTTTTGGTAGAAGATGATTTTAAACTTAGTCTGCAATCCAATGCATATATAGTGAAACAAT
>CAJUTD010000015.1:29844-40587 GCA_910589635.1 uncultured Lachnospiraceae bacterium
GGATTTGCCTTTCGGTGGCTTGGGTCCTGCATAGCGGTGAAATCCATATCCGATTCCCTGTACTGCACCCTCTGGTGAAGATATTGTTCTCCCTGGTGAAATGGCTTTCTTAATTTTATCTGTTGCAGGAATATCCCAAATAACCCAATGCGTAAATCTTTTAATCGGATGACTCAAATCTTCAAGAGTGATAAGAAAAGTCTTGGCATGTGGAGATAAGTTTTTTATGATAAATTCTGGAGAAATGTCTTTCCCCCGCCCAGTATTCTCTACTGGAATTTTCCCTTCGTTTTTTATTCCTATACATTCAAATTCAAGAGTATTTTTTTCCATTTCCTATTTCTCCTAATTTCTTTTTATTTCGATTGTTCCTACAGCTTAAAACTTGGTTCTTGAATAACCGTTATATGCTGCATTTCTGTTGCAATCAAAGTTCCTGCTTCAAAAACGGTTTCATTCTTTCGTTTCTCCTTGTAAATCATGGATACCATTCAATATCGTTTTCAGTGCAAAATCAAAGCTGTCATTTATTGACAGAGGATTCCCATATCCGCCGTGACTTTCAATAGACGAAAAACCTTGCAGGAATCCCCGAAACATACGCACAATATGCACTTTCTGTATTTCACTTAACTCATATGCATCAAGAACTTGGAAGAAAACGGACACCATCCCTTGTGTCGCTTGTAAATGTTCCTCTGATTGATACATATTGTACCATTGCATAGCCTCAAACAATCCTTTATGCTCGGCAACAAAGCGGCGGTATGCAAAACATATAGCTATTATTGCATCATCCTTAGACTTTCCTATGGCAGCTTTTGTGATTTTTTGTTCTAAAAAACACCAACCATACAACATAAGCTCTTTGTTTAACTCATCAAGTCCACCGTTAAAATGCTTATATAATGATGGGGATTTTACGCCTAATTCTGCTGCTAAAAGTTTTAAAGTTACGTTGGCAATACCTCTCTCGTCTGCCATATTAGCCGCCGCTTCTATAATTGTTTTTCTATCTAAACCTATTTTCATATTGGCTATTCCTTTTTTGTTTTAGCTAATTATATTAGCTATTATAGCGTTTGGATTTGCCAGTGTCAATATGTGAAAAAAGAGTGCAGTTGAAAAAATAATCATCGAAGGTTATAATATGGTAAAAAGGAGGGAATAAAGATGGATGAGTCAACAAAGAAAATAGCGGAGAGTTTTCAGTGCAAATACACATTATTTGAGAAGGGAACAGACCCGGAACTGGCAGAACAGGCGTACCGCGAAGCTCTGGATAAGGGGAAAGCAGGCGGCTTTTGGCCGGCGTTGATCTGCCTGGATGAGTATGCGGTAGAATGGCTTTTGGAAGTTGTTAAAGAGGAATATGACAGGGATGAAATTATTGCCGGCTGCGGGGAAAATGGCAAAGAAATTTTAGAGCAACGTTTTGCAGAATATACACAAGAGTGTGAGGAAGAGGAATTGGAAGATATGCTTGGCGAGGAGACGGAAGGCGAAGAATTGCATCACTTTATTGGCTATATGTCCTTCAGCGATGCGATGCTGGAGGCAGACACGCTGCTACTGGAGATTCCTGTAAAACATCCCTGGGAGATTGTTGGTTACCTGCCCATGGGCGGGTGGAATGAGTGTCCTTCCCCTGAGGAAATGATTGCTATCTGTAAATACTGGTTTGGGAAATATCAGGCAATTCCGGCTGTATTCACACATGATGTAATGGAATTTTATGCACCCAATAAACTGAATGGCGTCGACAGCATGGAAGCGGCGAAGGAGCATTATGCGTTTTGTGTAGACCGGGTGGAACAGGGAACGAGCACTTATAAAATATCGGAACTGGCGGCAGGACTGGCAGAATCAGACGTCTGGTATTTCTGGTGGGATTGAGGAAAATATACAACGAACGCCGAATGAAGTTGAACATGGCAAAATTATCATCTAAAAAGACAAAACTGACATAAAATTATGCAAAAATGACAATTCAGAATTCTTGAAAAAATATACAGTTTGTGATAGCATAATTCAGATAGAATACAAATTGTTGCAAAGGAGAGCACAGATGAATGAGATGAAAAAGGCTTACAATAGAGAGAAATCTGTAAATCAGTTTTTGCTTATTATCATTACCATCATGGATTTGTTCCTGTTTTTTGGGTATTTTAGTGATTATAGCAAGGGAAATATTGGGCTGGGATTTTTGCTGGCAGTGGAGCTGACAGTTTTAATTTCTATGATTGCTGATTATGCAGTATTCCTGCATCAAAAGGACAGCAGGATATTTAAACATGTCTCTGTGACCGGGTATATGATTGTCTATGCAATTGCACTTTTGGGGGCGCAGAATGATTTGGTGTTTGCCCTTGTTTTTCCGCTGACCGTCGTTTATATCCTTTACTTTGATTATAATTTGATTTTGCGTATTGCAGTTGTCTATAGCCTGATTACAGTTGTTGATTTGATTTATTTGGTGGCAATGAAAAAAACACTTCCCTCCGGTGCGGAATTAAACAGCACTTCCCTGCTTATTCAGGGCGCGACCGTCATTGTTTACTTGATTGTGCTGTGCGGAACAACCAAGATTTCCAACCGCAACAATAATGATAAGATTTCTAACTTAAACGAGGAGAAAGAAAAGAGCAACCAGCTTCTTGACGATGTGCTGAGGGTAGCGCAGGCCGTGAAGGATAATTCGTCAAAGGCAGGAGATTACATAAATATCCTCAGCCAGAATGTGGATACCACGGCGCAGGCGCTCAGCGGCATTTCTGAGGGGAACGCCCACAGTGCGGAGAGCATAGAGAGGCAGACGGTTATGACGGAGAATATCCAAGGCATGATTGAGCGCACAAAAGAGATGTCCGATCAGATGTTAGAGTTGGCAAGACAGTCCATGGGGGCTGTAGATGAGGGACAGAGGACGATGGACACCTTGCAGGAACAGTCTGGGAAAATGCAGACATATAATGGGCAGGTTGTGTCTTCTGTGGAGCAGCTGATTGAAAACGCGCGGGAAGTGGATGAGATTACGGAACAGATCTTTGCTATTTCCAGTCAGACCAATCTTCTGGCCCTCAATGCGTCTATTGAGAGTGCGCGCGCCGGAGAGGCGGGACGCGGATTTGCCGTGGTAGCGGAGGAGATTCGCGTGCTGGCAGACGAGACCAGGAAATTGACAGAGAATATCCAGAAAATTGTGCAGCAGCTTCGACAGAATGCAGATATGGCAAAATCTACGGTGGACAATGTTATGGCAAATTCCAGTGAAGAGCATTCCCTGATTCAGAGCGCAGAGGAACAATTTTCCGATATTGGCGGGCGCATGGGTGAATTAAACGAGAATGTCGGGGAAATTTATGAGAAGATAGAGGAGATTCTGCAATCTAACAATGTGATTGTAGACAGTATCAACCAGATTTCAGCCGTGAGTGAGGAAGTGTCTGCAAACACGCAGCAGGCAGTGGAACTGGGCGAAGATACGAGCCGTAAGGCAAAGCAGGCGCAGGAGCGGATGGAGGAATTGATGCAGACTGTACAGACAATTGAAAAGTATATGTAGCTTGCCCGGGGAGAAGAATATGCAGCTTCCTCGGAGGTATGAAAGGAGAAAAATATACACTTTTCCCGGAGGGAAGTTTGGATTATGTCAACCTTACATAAAATTTACATTTTCCTGCATACATTTTGACACAAATGAGTTAAAATATAGAGAAGAGCTTTGCTGTATTGAAGATGAATAGAAATAGCTTCGTTCAGATATAGTAAGAAAATGCGACCTACATAGAGTATAGCACAAATAAGGAAAATGTTTACATGATAAAAATTTTAATTGTAGAAGATGACCCGAATATTGCGAAACTGGTGGAAGCTACAGTTGCCATTGGCGGCTATGAGAGCGAATTGTGCGACAATGGCGCCGAGGCATTTGAGAAGATAGAAGGCGGTAATTTTGATTTGGTGCTGCTGGATGTGATGTTGCCGGATATGAGCGGCTTTGAGATTATGCGTAAGCGCACGAACACAGATGCGCCGGTAATATTTATTACAGCCAAACAGGAGCTGACAGATAAGGTGCGAGGGTTGCGCCTGGGGGCAGAAGATTATATTGTGAAACCTTTTGAGGCAATGGAGCTTCTGGCAAGGATAGAGGTAATCCTACGCCGGGTGAAGCGGATTGAACGCGTGTACCATTATGGGGACATCACGGTCAACGTGGAGGAGCATACTTGTAAAGCGGGCGGCGAGGATGTCTATCTTACGCCGAAGGAATTTGACGTTCTAATCTTTTTCATGCAGCACAAGGATGTTGCAATTTCCAGGGAACGTTTGCTGTCTGCTGTCTGGGGATTTGAATATGAGGGCGAGAGCCGGACGATTGATATCCATATCCAGCAGTTACGAAAGAAGCTGGATTTAAAGGACAAGCTGGTGACAATTCCGAAACTGGGGTACCGCCTGGAGAGCGCAAAGGAGTAGTTCATGAAACTTTGGCAGAAAATATTTCTATATACTTTGATACTGGTAATGCTTGCAGTGAGCATGACCAGTATTTTGTTATTAAAAAACAGTTTTTCTTTGGCGATGGGGCAGAAGAAACAGAGTGTGTATAGTGAGCATGAGTTTTTGGTTACGAGTTTTAAGAGTATGATGCTGACGGAACGCTTGCGGGAGAATGCCGTTGTGCTGGACGAGCAGACACTGCGCAAATTTATGTCGGAAACCTTTGGCAAGGGAAGTAATGGCGTGGCGTTTTTGGACGGGGAGAAGAAGGCGGTATATGCCAGCCGGCGGATGGAGATTCCGCAAGAGATAATTGACGCAGTGGAAAAAGAAGGAGATGCTTATATGCAGGTGCAGGGGTATCAATTGTTTACGGCGTCTTCGGAGACCTTGGAAGGTAAAAATTATTATGTGGTAACGGAGAACGATATTCGGGATGTGGTGAAAATCCATGAAAACATGCTCTATGAAATTCAGATTGTCAGCATGTCCTGTGCAATTGTCATTGCATTTATCCTACTTGTTGTAGTAAAGATGCTTCTGCACCCTCTAAAGAAGGTAAATGAGGGGACCGGGGAAATTGCCTTGGGGAATTACCGCAAACGCATTCAGGTGCGGGGGCATGATGAGCTTTCGGAGCTTGCGCGCAATATGAATATTATGGCGGAGGCGGTGGAGAGCAATGTGCGCGCATTGGAGGATGTGGCGGAGGACCGCAAGCATTTCATCGACAATCTGTCCCATGAGATGAAGACGCCGCTTACGTCTATTTTGGGGTTCTCAGACCTCTTGCAGATTAAGAAAGACATTACAGATGAAAGCCGCATAGAGTATGCGGGAATTATTAAAGAGGAAGCAAGCCGTATGCGTACGCTTTCCGGCAAGCTGATGGAGCTGATTACCGTGGGGGAGGCGAAGTTAGAGTTTCACAAGGAGGATATGGGCAGTTTATTCCGTGAAATTGGCATTTCCCTCAAAGTTGTTGCAGACAGCCATAAGATGCATCTATCCTGTGAGGCCCAAGAGGGAGAATTGTGCGTAGACCGGGAGCTGTTTAAATCTCTTCTCTATAATCTGGTGGATAATGCCATTAAGGCGTCAATGGAAGGTGGAGAAATCCGTGTGACGGGGAAATTTAAAGGGGGCAGGTTTTGCCTGGAAGTGGAAGACGAAGGCGTGGGCATTCCCGAGGAAGAGATTGAGAAAATCACCCAGGCATTTTATATGGTGGACAAGGCGCGCAGCCGTGCCAGCGGCGGGGCGGGACTCGGTCTGGCGCTCTGTGCGGAGATTGTGTCCGCGCATCGGGGGAATATGCGTTTTGAAAGCCGTTTGGGGGAGGGGACACGTGTCATTATCCGTATGAAAGGAGGAGAAGAACATGCGTAACTTGAAATCTTTGCTGCTTACCCTTGTGTGTATGGGGGTTATTTTGGGGATCGGATATCTTGGCATTGTAGAGTGGGGGAGGCGGATACTCAGCAGTGAGGGCGTTCTCGAGCGTGCGGGTTATGAAGATGTTGGCTCTAAAATTTTTTATGGGAAAATTGAAGATAATATTGAAATCTTTCCCTGGAATTATTATTCTGAGACAGAAGATACAATGAAAGGCGTGATTCCATCCTTTATGGGGGATGGCCTTTTTCTGGGCCACTATCAGACGGAAGGAGCATATGCAATAGATGATGCTAATAGTATAGAGAAGGAAGATGCGCAATCGGATGAAACGGATTTTCTGCCACAAGTGTATCTTGACGCGGCAGATGCCTACTTTGGAGAGTTCATTGCTTATGAGACAGGGGTGGAAAAGGAGGAAGTTTCTGCCTGGTATCAAAAAGAGGGGAACCATATTTTAGAAAATTTAGTTGTGACGGAAAATACGCCCGTTGGGACTATTTTTTTCTATCAAGATATTTTACAATTAAAAAATAAAAAATATCAAGTCCGCATTGCCTGTAGCCAATGGAATGTAATTAACTTTATCTGCGCTGAGTACAATACGGAGGATAAAAGAGAATTAAAGGAGTGGAAAGAGGGGAAAGAGAAGCTGGTGGAGGTGCTAGAGCAGTCGGAAGAATCACTTTCCGCTTATTTCTCATTTATGTCGCGGTTAAATGATATGGGTTCTCCCGCCATCTATTTTGTGGATGAAGAGTATGCAAACGCGTACTTGTATGGATTCTGGTGGTTAGGAAACATCATGCAGGGAAGAGAGGAAGATGACGAATTGTCTCTGGGAATCGAAAAGTGGCTGCTGGAGTGGGAAGCGATATACCAAGTGGGAAAAGACGTTGATTATGCGCAGGAGGACGTAAAGTATTCTGTCAATTACTCGTATCAGGTGGTGGAATTGAAGGATATGATTTTAATACTCGTACAGGGAGATGCAGCGATGGGGCTGTATTTTGACCCTATTAATCAGAAATTTTGCGGATATAACTTCCTGTACGAATTTTGAGGTCCAAACAGAATGCGTGGAGCGTAAGGATATCTAAAACCTTTCTAAACTCTTATCAAAACTGGTTGTGTAATATCCAGCCTTGAATTATAATGGTAGCAGCTTGTAATAAATAAGCTGTGGAATTAGAAAAGGAGAATTCAGGATGAGCGATAAAGAAAAGATTGACGATAAAGATTTCATAGAAGACACAGACGCGGAGAATTATGAGGATATTTGCTATATCTGCCGCAGGCCGGAGAGCAAGGCGGGGAAGATGATTCATATTCCCAATAATATCTGTATCTGTTCGGATTGTATGCAGAAGACATTTGATACGATGAACCATTCGGGATTTCCCATTGGTGATATGGGGAATTTTGGTAATATGCCCAATATCAGTATGATAAATCTTTCCGATCTTCAGAATATGGGTGCGATGCCTAAGAACCAGAAGCTCAAGAAGAAAAAGGCCAAAGAGGAGAAGAAGGAAGCGCCTAAGCTCGATATTAAGTCTATCCCAGCGCCACATAAGATTAAGGCTAGCCTGGATGAGTATGTCGTAGGGCAGGAGTATGCCAAGAAGGTCATGTCTGTGGCTGTGTATAATCATTATAAACGTGTCTCTAATAGTGAGCAGGATGGGATTGAGATTGAAAAGTCTAACATGCTGATGTTAGGGCCTACCGGGAGCGGTAAGACCTATATGGTAAAGACATTGGCAAAGCTTCTCGACGTGCCGCTTGCCATAGCTGACGCTACCTCTTTGACTGAGGCGGGATATATCGGAGATGATATTGAGAGCGTGGTTTCTAAGCTTCTGGCGGCGGCAGATAATGATGTGGAGCGTGCGGAGCACGGCATTATTTTTATAGATGAGATTGACAAGATTGCCAAGAAGAAGACGACTAACCAGCGGGATGTCAGCGGCGAGAGCGTGCAGCAGGGTATGCTCAAGCTTTTGGAAGGGGCTGAGATTGAGGTTCCGGTGGGGGCGAACAGCAAGAATGCTATGGTGCCGCTTGCTACCGTCAATACCAGGAATATCCTTTTTATCTGCGGCGGCGCATTTCCTGATTTGGAGGAAATCATAAAGGAACGTTTGAATAAGCAGTCCGCGATGGGATTCCATGCGGATTTGAAAGACAAATACGATGGAGAAGAGAATCTTTTGCAGCGCGTCGAGGTCGAGGATATCCGTAAATACGGCATGATTCCGGAATTTTTAGGGCGTCTTCCGGTGATTTTTGCCTTGGACGCTTTGACGGAGGAGATGCTGGTGCGGATTCTCACAGAGCCTAAGAGTGCGATTGTCAAGCAGTATCAGAAACTTTTGGCAATGGATGAGGTCAAGCTGGAATTTGAAGATAAGGCGTTACACGCCATAGCCAGGAAAGCGAAGAAAAAGGATGTGGGCGCCCGTGCGTTGCGTGCCATTATTGAGGAATTTATGCTGGATATAATGTATGAAATACCTAAAGACGACAGCATCGGCATGGTGACAATTACGGAAGATTATATCGACAATCACGGCGCGCCGCTTATTACTATGCGCGGCTGTCCGGTTTTGCCGGAGAAGACGGGGACGGCAGGTGCATAAAATGAACTGCGAATAGGAAGTGGCTTCCATGCATATGTTGATAAAAAAGAAAAGAGCAGCATATGGACTGTGAAGAAGCAGTATATTCAAATGACTATTATGATTTTATCGGCGAGTATATTTTAGAGGGGCGAAGGACGCCACCTGAGACTTGCGTGCAGAAGTTAGATGTCACCTATGATATTATCTATCTGCCGCGCGCGGGTAATCCGCCGCTTAATATCAGGAATTACAGTTACAATGCAATTCCTGGATGTTATGCGCCTATGGACGAGAGCGCTTTGGAGGCAAGCGGCATCTTGCGTTTACAGAGACAGCCTACGCTGGCATTGAAGGGGCAGGGGGTGCTGATTGGTTTTTTGGATTCCGGGATTGATTATGAGAATCCGGTGTTTCGCAACAGCGACGGCAGTACAAGAATTGCGGCGATATGGGATCAGACGGACAGGAGCGGAACGCCGCCGGAAGGTTTCATTTACGGCAGTGAGTATCAGGATGAAGAAATTAACCGAGCATTAAATAGTATGAGCCCCCATGATATAGTGCCTACGACCGATGAAGAAGGCCATGGAACATTTATGGCGAGTGTGGCGGCGGGAAGCGAGATTCCTGAGAAAAGCTTTGTGGGGGCGGCGCCCTATTGCAAGATTGCCATGGTGAAATTAAAACAGGCCAAGGAATATCTGCGGGATTTTTATTTTATCAATAGAAATGCTGTTGCCTATCAGGAAAATGATATCATGGCAGGCGTGTGGTATTTGAATCGACTCGCGCAGGAGCGGCATATGCCGCTTGTCATCTGCGTGGGACTGGGCACAGATATGGGAGGCCATACGGGTGTCAACCCGCTCTCCACCATGCTCAATGGCATGGCATTGCGCAGAGACCATGCCGTAGTAATAGCGGCAGGAAACGAAGGGAATTCCCGCCATCATTTTCTGGGGGAAATAGGAGAAGACGAGTATTATAAGAACGTTGAAATCGATGTGGGAGACCGGGTAGAAGGATTCTATACGGAAGTATGGGCGAGGGCGCCGCAGCGTTTTGTGGTAGACATTATTTCCCCTACCGGTGAGCGCATGCCCAGTGATTTCATCTTATCCGGCGGCAGGGAGTATAATTTTTTGTTTGAGAATACGAAGGTAACGGTGGATTACCGGATTAGTGGAGTTTTGGATGGTTCTCAGGTAATCTATATCAGTTTCAGTAAGCCCACCCAGGGAATTTGGAATATACGAGTTTACCAACAGTCAGAGATCTCCAGCACATTTCACATATGGCTGCCGTTGGAAGAATTTTTGACAGGAGAGGTCTTCTTTGTTCGTTCCAATCCTGATACAACGCTGACAGTTCCGGCATCGGCAGCTGCGCCAATGACAGTGGGGGCATACGATGAAAAGGATAACAGCATTTATCTTCGCTCGGGCAGAGGGTTTACGGCAAATGGACTGATCAAACCGGACTTTGTGGCGCCCGGCGTGGAGGTGTATGGGGCTGCGCCAGGGGGGATGTTTGTCACACGAAGTGGCACCAGTGCGGCAACAGCAGTTACATCCGGCGGCGTTGCGTTGATGCTGGAATGGGGAATTGTCCGGGGAAATTACTCAACGATTACCGGTATTGCTATCAAGAATTCTCTGATCCAAAGTGCAGACCGCGATTCACGGCGTAATTATCCTGACAAAGCCTATGGATGGGGAAGACTGAACGTTTATCAGACATTTGAAGATTTTCGGATTCAGTAGCGCAATGTCCTAATTCAGGAAGGATGGAACAGAAGATGATATTTGTAGTTGTGGCAGTTGTTGTATTTGCGGGTGATTTTTTTCTCAAAAGATATATTGAGGCGCATATGAAACAGGGGGAGAACAGGCAAATCTGCAAAGGCAGGGTTTTGCTGCGCAAGTACCATAACCGCGGGGCAGTCTTAAATTTTTTAGACAGGCGTCCAGGAGTGGTGCGCAATATATGTGGGGGCTTGTTGCTTTTGCTGGGCGTTGCCTGGTTTCTTCTGCTACGCAGAAAGGATAATCCAGGAGTACTGCTTGGCCTAAGTCTTTTAATAGGTGGAGGAGGCAGCAACCTTTATGATCGAATTGCTAAGGGTTATGTAGTAGATTACTTTAGTTTTCGTACGCCTTGGAAATGGCTGAATAGGATCGTGTTTAATATCTCTGATTTTTGCATTTTTTTTGGAAGT
>CAJUTD010000015.1:40597-46340 GCA_910589635.1 uncultured Lachnospiraceae bacterium
GAATAGATGTGATTTCATGCGTTTGTGTGATAATGTATCCTTACGAATGCGAGGGACAAAAAAAGCTGCCAACGGCAGCTTTTTGTAATCACCTATTTTTCAATATCTTAATCTTAATAAAAAACCGAAATTTCTATATTGAGACAAGGCACATTGAAAAGCTCGATGAAATTAGCGTACTACGGTTACATTAACAGCCTGAGGACCCTTGGAACCTTCAGTCACATCAAATTCAACTGTAGCGCCTTCTTCTAAGGACTTGAATCCCTCCATGTTCAGTCCAGAATAATGAACAAATACATCGTTGCCGGACTCATCAGAAATGAAACCATATCCTTTTTGGTTGTTAAACCACTTTACTGTACCCTGCATGTCAGTACCTCCAAAAATATAATATATGCCCTTTTTAAGCATAATTCTACAATAGCACATTATTTTTAAAAAGTAAAGAAATATTTTACATTTCGCATATTTTCCTATAACAGTTCCTCAAAAGCAATCTCGTGCGTTTTCAGGAAGCGCTTTACCAGTTCGTCCCATGATTGTTCTAATGATTTGTCCAGAGAAAATATACGGCAGGAAACGCCGGTAGTACAGGTAAGCTGTCGGTTCTGGTATTTGAGGTTTAAGTACATCCCAGAAATGTCCTCCGTAGAAAAGCTGCTGTCGATGGCGGCGAGGGTACGCGCCTGGTTATGACTGGAAAGCTGAAAAACAAATTGAAAGGAGGAGGGAGTGCGCCTGCCTTTGATTAAGTCGAAGCAGGCAGGGCGCACAAGGGAGAAAGGCACATATTTTTCCTGGGAGACAAGCGTATAGGTTTCGTCTTCCGGGCTGAAAAAATCTGTTTTAGAGTGGCCGTCCAGGTGGAATGTCATATAAGTGGTGATGGCGCCTTCCGACAGGAGAAAACTGTCAAAAGCATCGCTGCGCAATAATATATTCATAAATTCTTTTACATTTAGAATGGATAGTGCTGTCATGAAAACCTCCTCTTGCACGAAGTTATACCCGATAAAACTTCCAACTGGCAAACGTAAAACCATATTATACTACAATTTTAAGAAAACAGCAAATAAAAAAGATACCTACTGGTAAAATTTTTGCATTTATAGTATAGTAGGGGGAGATAATAAGAGGGTAAAGGAATTATAAAATCAGGAGGAAGGACATGGAGTACACAGAGGGATCGCTATTTCATTTGCTGGAGAAAGGAACCAGTGCCGTCACGGCGGTGCTTGAGGCAGCAGCAAGGCTTGAGGCGGCAGGTTTTGAGGAACTTTCTTTTCAGGATATGTGGAGATTGGAAGAAAGTGGGAAATACTATGTGAAACATCATGACACCACATTGTTTGCATTCACGCTTAGAAAGCAGTCTGGTTACAAGGACATGATTCGGATTGGCGCGGCACATACGGATTTTCCATGCTTGAGGATAAAACCAAATCCAGATGTAAAGGCAGGGGGCTACTCACAGATCAATGTGGAAGTATACGGAGGGGCAATTTTAAATACTTGGCTGGACCGTCCGCTCAGTATTTCCGGGCGCGTGGCATTAGCAAGTGAAGACGTGCTTCATCCCCTGATTCGCTATGTCTCTGTAGAACGTACGCTTGGCGTTATTCCCAATCTTGCCATTCATATGAACCGTGATGTCAACAAAGGGCTTGAATTAAATAAGCAGACGGATCTTTTGCCAATTTTAGGACTTGAGAAGAAGGAACAAGAAAAAAGGTTCCTCCACTTTCTGGCAAAAGAGCTGGGAACAGAGCAGGAAAAGATTCTGGATTATGAATTATGGGTATATTGTCGGCAAAAGCCGCAGTACGCGGGGCTGGAAGGAGAATTGATTATCTCGCCAAGGCTCGATAACCTTACGTCCGTACAGGCGTTGCTTACGGGAATTATTGAGAGCCGATGCGAGGAAGGCATCAATGTTGTGGCCTTGTTTGATCATGAGGAGGTGGGCAGTCGCACAAAGCAAGGTGCGGGTTCTCTGTTACTTACTTATTTCTTGCAGCGGGTTCTGGAAGCTATGGGCAGGACTCCCGCCCAGATATCTTCCAGTTTGTATGATGCATTTCTGTTATCTGTAGATGTGGCGCATGGTATGCATCCCAATCAAATGGGCAAAATGGATATAACCAACAAGCCGGTATTGGGGAAAGGGCTTTGTATCAAAGAGGCATCGTCCCAATCGTATGCTACGGATTGTGAAGCCGTGGCAGTGGTAGAACAGATTTGCAGGAAAGAAAATATCCCTTACCAGAAATTTGTCAACCGCTCGGATATGGCGGGCGGAGGAACATTGGGGGCAGTTGCATCCGGCCTGCTGCCAATGCGTACGGTTGACATTGGCGTGCCACTGCTCGCTATGCATTCAGCGGTTGAGACCATGGGAACAGAGGACATGCAGGCATTGACAGATTTAATTTGCGCTTATTTTCAGACAGTGTGAAGTAGTTATGGAAAAGAAGAATAGTAAAGAGGCATGTCAGATGAAGAAACTATATAGGAAAATAATTTGCATATTGGCAATCGCGCTGTCATTGGGCAGTATGGCAGGGTGTTCCCCGGAAGATTTACAAAAATATCTGCCGGAAGAACGTTATCTGCCGCAGGCACAAGAACCTGAGCAGGTTGCCGAAGAGCCCAATCAGAAAAAAGCAAAGACGCCCAGAGCAGAGCGTAAGGACGTCAAACCAATTCGCAAGATTTCAGTAGGCAAATATGCGTATGAGCAGTTAAACGAAGAAGGGAAAGCAGTTTATGACGAAATGCTCTCCACAATTCTGGACCAGGAGGAAAAGATTTCTCTGTCGACCATAGATACTGAGGTCATGCGTCATGCCTATACGTCGTTATGCAGTGATTACGGCGGGCTTTTTTGGGTGAACGGCTATGTGTTTACCAGGTACACCAAAGGCGGTGAGCTGGTAAGCTTGGAATTTTCACCTAAATACACGATGGCTAAGAAGGAACGCCGGCAAATTCAGAAGCAGATTGACGCTGTCGTCGAGCAGTGGTTTGCGGGCATTTCCATTAATGATACAGACTATCAGAAAGCGAAGTATGTCTACGAATTGTTGGCCTTAAATACTGAGTATGTAGAAGATGCAGAGGAAAGTCAGAATATTATCAGTGTATTTTTAGGGCGCCAGACGGTATGCCAGGGATATGCTTGTGCTGTTCAATATTTATTGGAACAATTGGGAATAGAGAGCACCATCGTTTCTGGCAAAGCTTTGGGCGAACCACATGCATGGAACCTCATTTGCCTGGATGGGGAATATTACTATATGGATGCCACTTGGGGCAATAATGGTTATCGGAATAAGGAAGGAGTGGAGACATCCTTTATCGACTATAATTACATGGCTATGACAACGGCAGAGATGCAGATGGGGCATGAGCCTGACATGGAGTTTGAGTTACCGGATTGTACTGCAGTGCTGAATAATTATTATATAAAAGAAGGAAACTACATAGAAGAGTGGCAGCCGGATCATATTGGAGCCATGCTTGCTTTGGCGTGGGAAGAAAAAACAGTGCTTACGTTGCGGTTTTCAGACGATTCTTTGAAAGAGCAGGCGTTTCAGTATTTTGTTCAGGACGGGCATGTTGCAGACTATTGCCCGGGAATCACTCAGGTCAATTATCTGGAAGACAGCTTGTGGAAAGAAATTAGTTTTTGTTTTAACCAATAGAAAAATCTGTGCACATTATCATAAATTTACAAAATCAGGAAACGCATAAGAAAAAAGACTTTTCAAACCTGAATATATATGCTAATATTAAGTGGTATTAAAAACTATATGAAATGATTTTCTTCAATTCGTTAAGAAATTATAAAAATCAAGTGCAATAAAGAAAGATACTACATAACAGGAGCGGGATGTGAAAAGAAAATGTCACACCTAATTAATATCGCATATTTGCATTAAATTCAGGAGGAACGACATGAGTTATAAAATTATTGTGGACAGTTGCGGTGAACTTCCGGCAAAATTGAAAGTGAGCGGACATTTTGAGACAGTGTCTTTGGAGATTTTTGTGGATGATTACCGCATTGTGGATGATGAGAGCTTCGACCAGGCGGATTTCTTAAAGCGCATGAAGGAGAGCCCGAATTGCCCGAAATCTACCTGCCCATCCCCGGAGCAGTATGTGAAAGCGTATGACTGTGAGGCGGAGCATGTGTATGTCGTGACGCTTTCTTCCCAGCTCAGCGGTTCTTATAACAGCGCCCAGCTTGGGAGAAAGCTCTATCTGGAGGAAAATGAGTCTAAGGATATTCATGTATTTGACTCAAAATCTGCGTCTGTGGGAGAGACGCTGATTGCTATGAAGATTCAGGAGCTTGAGGAAGCAGGAATTGCATACGAAGAAATTATTGCTAGAACAGACAATTTTATTGAGGATATGAATACGTCTTTTGTGCTGGAATCCTTAGAAGCGCTGCGTAAAAATGGAAGGCTCAGCAACATCAAGGCGTTTGTTGCCGGGGCCCTCAATATTAAGCCGGTGATGGGAGCTACGCCCGAGGGAACGATCTGTCAGCTTGGGCAGGCAAGAGGCATGGCGCGCGCCATAGACAAAATGATAAAAGATTTGGTGGAGAAGACTAAGAATCCTCAGGAGAAAATTTTTGCCATTTCCCATTGTAATGCGGTGGAACGTGCGATGGCCGCAGCTGAAAAAATTAAACAGATTGGTAATTTTAAAGAAGTGTTTGTGATTGATACGGCGGGAATCAGTAGTCTCTATGCCAGCGATGGCGGAATTATTATGGTTGTTTAATTTGGCATGAGGAGGGACCCACGTAGTGGGAGGAGCCCTGATGCCTCTTACCGAAGCCTCGAAAGTAAATTGGCATGAGGAATTGACCTAAGGAGGGACCCACGCAGTGGGAGGATGCCTTAGGTCTCTAAGAGTAGCCAAAGAAGTAAAAGGAAGTGGGAGGAGCCCTGATGCCTCTTACCGAAGCCTCGAAAGTAAATTGGCATACCATACCCAAAAGCCGCAGTAGGCTTCTTAGATACAGTATGCCTCGGGAGGTAAGCAGCCTCTTGGAAAACGAATGCATTCCATGTTGGATTTCAGTTTTCCTTGGTGGCTGCTTTTTCCAGTGCAGACTCAATGGCGTTCAGCAGAACCATAGAGGTGTACTGGTTGTCGTCTGCATAGGAGATGTCTTCCAATGACTGCTTTTCATATATCTGCTGGGTCAGGTTATCCAGCGCCGGCTGCATGAGCGGATACATGGCGGCAGTGGTTTCATCGAGATTTACCAGACTGATGGAATTGATATGGCTGTCATCTACCACCACTTCCACATCAATGGCATTGTCGTTTAGTTGTATGGAGGAAGTGTATACTCCCGCTGTATATGCCATTGTCTCCTTAGTATCTTTGTCTTTGCCGTTTGGCAGGAACATAAAGATAAGCAGTATAATCAGAAGAATTCCCAGTGTGGCGAAGATCGCCGTATAAACCAGTTCTTTCAGGTGCAGAACAACAATTTTTGTTTTAGAACTCACAGGACTCCTCCTTAATGTCTCTTTAATCTACTATATGAGACGAGAGGGGAGAATATGAGAGAAGATTTTTTGTAACAGTTCAGCCAGCCGGGATAAATCGGGGAAAATCGTGCTGGCACGAATTTTACACGATTCATTTCGGCTGAGAGAACGCCCCTTAAGCCTCAGACAGCAATTGCGTCAGCAATGGATAGCCTGCGCAG
>CAJUTD010000016.1:0-26168 GCA_910589635.1 uncultured Lachnospiraceae bacterium
GTATATGGGCTTTTAGGGGTCAATGGCGCAGGCAAAACGACGCTGATGCGTATGTTGTGCACGCTGCTTTTGCCTACGAGTGGTACAATTACCTATAATGGTAAAAATATTTTTAAAATGGATGGCGAATACCGCAAACGGTTGGGCTATTTGCCGCAGGAGTTTGGCTTTTACCCTGAGTTTACGGTAGAGGATTACCTTTTGTATATTGCCTCGATCAAGGGGATTCGCCCGGCTGTTGCCCGAAAACGCGTGAAGCAGCTAATTTCTAAAGTCGGTCTTTCCAAAGCGGCGGACAAAAAAATGAAAAAATTATCCGGGGGTATGAAACGCCGCGCCGGGGTCGCGCAGGCGATGCTGAATGATCCTGAGATTTTGGTTCTTGACGAGCCGACAGCAGGACTTGATCCTAATGAGAGGATTCGTTTCCGCAATTTAATCAGTGAGCTCTCCGAGGAACGCTTGGTGCTTCTGTCTACGCACATTGTTTCTGACATTGAATATATTGCCAATGAAATTTGGCTTATGAAAGACGGCTCGCTTATGCACAAGGGTACGGCGGATGAGATCATAAATTCTATGCCGGAACAGGTCTGGCAGTGTTTTGTGGAGAAAAATATGGTGTCTGAATATATGAAGAAATACAAGATATCCAATATGAAGGCGGAGCCGCAGGGGGTGGAGCTTAGGATTATCGCTGGAGAGAAGCCGTCTGAAAACGCCACAAGCACGAACGCGTCCTTGGAAGACGTATTTTTATACTATTTTGGAGAGAAAGCGGGTGATGAAGATGCTGCAATTTGAAATTAAAAAGGTTTTCTGCAAAGTTAAAAACCAAATGGCGGTTGCGCTGCTTTTGGTTATTCTTATTGCCGTGAGTATGCTGACTATGAACCGGGTGGAGTATGTTGACAGTAATGGAAACCATATCAGTGGCATGATGGGTGCAAGAAGCCTGCGGGCAGAGAAAAATAAGTGGAAAGGTGAGATTACAGAAGACGTTCTGGAGGCAGTTGTCAGGGAAAAGGATGCCATCAATCATTCGCCGGAGTCCCGATCGGATAATATAGAGGAGCTTGATAAGGCTTATGCCAAGACACAAGGGTTTTCAGGAATCGCAGAGCTTATCAACAATGCCTTCAGTGAGTGGCGGGACTATGATCACTTCGCCATTGACAATGTTTCGGCCGAGGAGGCTAAAAGCGTTTATGCGAGAAGGATTTCCAACCTCAAACAATTCCTCGATTCGGGGGAGGAGACGTTCTCGGATTCTGAAAAAAAATATTTGATAAAGAAATATGAGGAATTAGAAACGCCATTTTATTATGAATATACAGACGGATGGAGCGCGCTGCTGCAAAATATCTCGACATTTATCCTGGTGTTGGCATTGATTATCGGTTTTCTCGTGTCAGGCATATTTTCCAGCGAGTTTCAGACGAAGGCGGACGCTATCTTCTTTTCAGCTAAATTGGGCAGAAATCGTGCGGTTTTGTCCAAAATGGGCGCTGGTTTTTTGATTACTACGGTCTTTTACGTTGTTTTTGTGTTGCTGTATACGTTGGTGGTGCTGCTGGCATTGGGGGCGGATGGAGCAAACTGCCCGATTCAGATGGATATGTGGCGCAGTGTCTATAATGTTACTTTTTTGCAGGCCTATCTGCTGATTGTGGCGGGCGGTTATGTCGGCACATTATTTGCAGCAACGCTTTCCATGCTTGCCTCGGCAATCACGCGTTCTACAGCAACGGCGATTATCGTGCCATTCATTGTGTTATGTGCGTTTCCATTTTTGAGCAGGGTTATCACCTTGCCGGGGATTTGCTCTTTTTTCCCAGACCAACTGCTGGAAGTCTATATCACGATGAAAGATTGCGTGCTCGTGGAGTTGGGCGGAAAAGTAGTGGACGTGGTGTCTGTAATTATTCCTGTTTATGCAGCAGTCTGTTTACTGCTGGAGCCAATATTGTACAGGGTCTATAAAAAAGCGCAAGTATCTTGATTGTGCGCTTTGTATGGCAAGAAAGATTTGGCGGTGTAGAACAGTTCATAATCTATACGCCATAAAATATACCTTAAATTTCTTCTATAACCTTAAAAGAGTATTCTTTCGTTGTGCAGGCGCGGGAACTATAATTAATATTACTTGTACGAGGAAGGGAGCAATCCTGGACAGCAAAGGAAAGGAGAAGGTATATGAAATTAGGGAAATTGCGCGGCGTGGCGAGCCTGTTGCTGGCGGGGGCATTGATATTTACTTCTGTCTCTGTGCCGCAGACGCCGTCAGTCGTAATGGCAGCAGAAGAGGGGGAAATATTAGGGACGGCGGATAGATGGCAGAATGTCGATAATCCGACCCTGCGAGATTATGCGACGCCATCCGTAAATTACGTCGGATATGAAATGGGAGCGGATAATTTTGCCGATGAGAACATGAATTCATTTTGGAATGCACATGGCGATACGGCCATTGCCTCTCGTCCTCAGTGGATGAAATATGATTTTGGCGGGCGTAAAGCGACATTGTCCGGCATGACGATTCGATTTTATGATGATGGCAGCGGTGTATTTACACCAACGGGTATCAAGGCAGAGTATAAGAATAATGCTGGGAACTGGACAGAAATTGCCAGGAAAGGCACATGGGAAATGCAGGGAAATGTAACGAAGACGTATGAATTTGACACAGAAGTCACCACATCGGCAATTCGTGTGACAATGATACATACAAATAATCAGCCGGTTGCAGTATATGACTGGAACTTGCTGGGGGAAATACCGGCAGACTTTCCGAAACCGAGTGTGGTGACGCCCGAGGATGCCAGTCCAGATTTGGCGCTGCCGGATGCAGCGGTCTATGCGGTGCCCAGCGCCCATTATACCTCATCCTGGGAGACGGTCAATGGTATCAATAATGAGAATTTTGACCCGCCACAGTCAAGTGCCGGAAATGGAAAAGGCTGGGGGAACTGGGGAGAACCTGGCCTTAAAATGGGAGATGAATGTTGGATTCAGTATGATTGGGAGGAGGCGGTGACTACCAAGACTTTCCAGGTCTACTGGTATGGCAGTGAGGCGGGGATGAAGGTTCCCTCTAATGTCAGGTTCCAGTATAAGGATGCGTCTGGAACGTGGAAGGACGCAGTCATAAAGTCCCATAAGAAGAACTATTTAAAATATGACAGGTACAACCAGATTTCAATTGAGGAAATTAACACGAAATGCATTCGTATGTATATGACGGTTGCCGGAGATTCTCTCGGTGTGTACCGCTGGAAAGTTTATTCCGATGTCAGCGATGAATTTATTGTGTCGGCGGCAGCGAACTCGCTGGAAATTCCCGAAGTGAAAAATGGAAGGGTGGCAAGCCGTATCCGCACGAAATTGACGCTTCCATCCAAGGCGATGAATGACAAGGTAAATGTTTCCTGGAAGAGCAAGAATCCAGGGGTAGTTGCCGATAATGGAACAATCACACCGCCTTCTGAGAATACGAAGGTCGTTCTGACGGCGACTTGCAGCAAGGCGGATAAGCCTGCGGTTAAGATGGACAAAGACATTGAGATTATGATTTTGTCGGATAAAGTGACAGAATATGCGATGACGATTGACCGCACTAAGAAGGGTGTGGATATCAGCCAGGAACTATACGGCGTCTTTTATGAGGACATTAACAGTTCGGCAGACGGTGGGCTTTCCGCGGAACTGGTGAAAAATAATTCCTTTGAAAACTACCAGAATCTGCATGAGAGCACAGCGCCGGAAGTGAAGGGAGACCAGAAATCCTGGAAGCTTCACTGGGACAGCAGTAATGCGGCTAATTTTGTGGTAGAGCGCACAGATGGCTTGAACGAAAATAATAAGAATTATGCTAAGATTACCGGCAGCCAGACCTTGTCCAACCATGGATTTGTGGGCAGAGCTTCTCTCGATCAATCAGCGATGGGCATCCGTAATGGCGTCAAGTATGATTTTTCTATGTATATGAAAGCGGCCAGTTCTTATGCGGGAACGGTCAAAGTAAAAGTTGTGGACGATGCGGGAACAGCGCTTACCAACGAAGCAGCGCTGACCTTAAAGAAAGACGGCACCTGGCAGAAGGTTTCGGCGTCCCTGACCGGCAATACACAGAAGCTTGGCACGTTAGTGCTGACCTTTGAAGGGGCAGGAGCAGCGGATGCAATGTATATTGACATGGTATCCCTGATTCCGACCGACGGTTATGGGTATGGTAATAAGAATTATTCCTACGGCGCAGGCCTGAGAAAGGATCTGGTGGAGAAGTTAAAGCAGTTGAAACCGGGCTTTATCCGTTTTCCTGGCGGCTGTGTTGTCGAGGGAAGCTATGGAACCGACGGCTATTATAACTGGGAAGATTCTGTAGGTCCATTGGAACAGAGAAGGGCAATCGGGAGTTATTGGGGAAGCCCATGGAAATCTGTGAATTATGGGACAGGGCAAGATAATTATGGATATATGATGTCCTATCAGTTTGGTTATCATGAGATTCTTACACTCTGCGAAGACTTGGGCGCGCAGGCATTTCCGATTCTCAGCGCTGGTATTTTCTGCCAGTTTACAGAGTCGTCGTCCGCTTCTGTCAGCGGAGAACAGCTAAAGCCGTTTGCTGACCATGCGACCCATCTGATCGATTATTGCTGGGGTGACCCTAATAGTTCAGACGCAACGCAGGCTTTATGGGCTAAGAAACGTGTACAGAATGGGCACGAGAAACCGTTTGATTTGAATTATCTTGGCATTGGCAATGAGAACTGGGAGGAGCCGAACAAAGGCATTTCCTATTATGCAAACTTTAAATGGATCAAAGAATATGTTGAGAAATATGTAAAAGAGCATTATCCGAATAGGAAGATTACCTTGATTTCCTCCACCGGCCCATACTATCAGGGCGGACAGAATACGAGTGCATGGAATTGGGCAAATACGGAAATGCCGGGAGAAACGCTGGTAGATGAGCATTATTATATCAATTATACAGGAGATGGCGACAACACGCTCTTGAATTCAGATTATATTTATGACAACTACAAACGGCTGAACGAGGGCGGTAGCAATGTATTTGTCGGCGAGTATGCAGGCCATCTTACTACCACCAAGGAGAACGTGCTTGATACGGCAATCAGTGAGGCGGCTTACATGACCGGACTTGAGCGTAACGGAGATATTGTCCGCCATGCTTCTTACGCGCCGCTCTTTGAGCGCGAAGGATGCCGCGACTGGGATTACAACTTGATTAAGTTTAATGCTTTTGACAGTTACGGTACTCCGAGTTACTATGTACAGACCATGTACTCTAACAATTATGGCAAACGTATTATTGACACGACATTGGAGGAGTACAATCACAATACGTCTGTTTTTGATAAGAAACCGGGACATCAGACCGACTTATATTATGTGACTTCCGAGGATGATTATTATCTTTACACCAAGCTGGTAAACCATGCGGATTACTCGAAAGAGATTACGCTGAATTATCCGGGGATCAAGGATGGTTCGCAAGTGGAATTGATTTGTTTGTCCGGCAATGCTATGGATATGAACACGATGGAGAATCAGACCAAGGTTGCGCCGGTTACAACAAAGAAAACGCTCAGCGGCGGGCAAATGACGTACGAAGTGCCGGCAATGTCGCTCACCGTTGTCAAGGTGAACCATACGAAGAAGCCGGAAGAGAAGCCGGTAGTGACTACGGTTGATAAAAAGGCACTCAATGCTTCTGTTGCCACGGCAAAGACAAAGAAACAGATTGACTATACGACGGCAACCTGGAAGAAATTTAAAGCTGCACTGACAGCGGCACAAAATGCTGCCAAGAATACCAAGGCAACGCAGACACAGGTGGATACGGCGAAGAGGAACCTCGATACCGCAGTGAGAGGGCTTGTAAAGCTGAAAGCTTCTTCTACCAAGAAGGCAGATTTGGGAGTGGGTGAGACATACTCCGTAAAGACGAAGAACTGCACGTATCTGAGCTCCAACACGAAGATTGCCACTGTGAGTTCAAAGGGCGCAGTGAAAGCGAAGAAGACAGGTTCCGTTACAGTTAAGGCTATCCCTAAGACGGGAAACAAGGCTAAAGTATTTAAGATTACTGTCAAAAAAGCGCCTAAGAAAATTTCCAAGGTCATCTTCAATAAGAAAGCGGTGAAGAAGAAAAAAATCACATTGAAGAAAGGGAAGTCTGGAACATTTAAAGTGACGCTGCCCAAGGGCACGGCGGGCAGGATCACTTATACTTCTTCCAAGAAGAAGATTGCCACGGTATCTTCATCCGGTAAAGTGAAAGCGAAAAAGAAAGGAACGACGACGATTACAATTAAGACGTTTAATAAGAAGAGTGTAAAGATTAAACTTACTGTCAAATAAACGCGCACAGAAATTGTTATTATTGAAAAGGAGTTTGCAGCGGCGCCCCCGGCATTTAGCCGGGGGCGCTTTATTCCCGCGAGCAATGCGCCCACAGGGCACTTAGGAAAATAGGCATGCTTGCATGAATATTTGACTGATAATAAAAAATTTATAAAAAAGGAACGCTTCTGGAACTCAATAGGCAATTTTTGGGAACACTTATTGGTATATAATACCAACGACAAACGGCGCTTGACCGTTGAAAAAAATGATTGGAGGCATTTGATTATGTACTTTGACGCTATTGCAAAAATTGTTTCGGAACGTACCGGATGTGATGTGGCGGCTGTTAAGCCGGAGAGCAAGTTTTCTGATTTAGGCATTGACTCTCTTGATACTGTGGAACTTCTGATGGAGCTGGAAGACGAAATCGGCATTGAGATTGATTTGGATGAGAAAATTGAAACGATCAATGATTTGGATGAATTTATCCAGAAGAAACAGGGTTAAATTATGATTAAGTCAGAGATTTGTGAAATTCTGGGTATTCAATATCCGGTATTTCAGGGCGGAATGGCTTGGATTGCTGACGGTAAATTGGCTGCTGCTGCATCAGAAGGCGGCGGTCTTGGCATTATCGCAGCGGGAAATGCCCCGGGCGAATATGTCAGGGAGCAGGTGAGGATTGCCAAGTCGCTTACCGAAAAGCCCATAGGAGTAAATATTATGCTGCTGAGTCCTTTTGCGGATGAGGTTGCGCAAGTTGTAATAGATGAGGGTGTAAAAGTTGTCACGACTGGTGCTGGAAATCCCTCAAAATATATGGAATCATGGAAAGAAGCCGGCATTAAAGTTATTCCAGTTGTGGCTTCCGTTGCACTGGCAAAGTTGATGACGCGTCTGGGTGCTTCCGCCCTCATTGCCGAAGGCGGAGAGAGTGGAGGACATGTGGGAGAATTGACGACCATGGTGCTGGTTCCCCAAATCTGCGATGCGACTACCTTGCCGGTCATTGCAGCAGGAGGCATTGCTGATGGCAGAGGCGTTGCGGCGGCATTTATGCTGGGCGCGTGCGGCGTGCAGATGGGAACGCGTTTCCTGAGCGCTGAGGAGTGCTCTATTCATCCTGCATACAAGGAAAAAATTATCAAGGCAAAGGATCTTTGCACGATGGTAACCGGCAAGAGGTTAGGGCATCCCGTACGCAGCCTGCGCACACAATTTGCCAGGGATTACTCCAAAGCGGAATACGGCGGTATGCCGGATGAAGAGTTAGAAGCGCTTGGAGGAGGCGCGTTGCGCCTTGCTGTGCAGGAGGGAGACAACAAGAAGGGATGTTTTCTTTCCGGTCAGATTGCCGCATTGGTGAAAAAAGAACAGCCGGCGGCAGATATTATTAAGGAAGTAATGGAGGAGGCAGAGCCGATCCTTCTGAGGGCGCCACAATGGGTAAAATAGCATTCGTATTTTCGGGGCAGGGAGATCAATCTCCTGGAATGGGCAAGGAAATTGCAGAGAAATACTCTGCCGCATCATCCGTATATGAGATGTGCGATCGTTTGCGCCCCGGTACATCTTCCCAATGCTTTGACGGCACGGAAGAAGAATTAAAAGAAACGAAGAATACACAGCCTTGCCTGTTTGCTTATGAATTAGCGGCAGCCAAGGTTTTGGCAGATAAAGGAATCCGCCCCTGCGCTGTCGCGGGCTTCTCACTCGGGGAAGTGACAGCGGCTGTGGCGGCAGGTATATTTGACGATGAGACGGGATTTCGATTGGTGTGCAAACGTGGGGAGCTTATGCAGCGTGAGGCTGAGAAATTCGATACTTCCATGGCGGCAGTTGTCAAACTGCCGACGGAACAGGTGCAGGAAATTTGTAGCAAATTCTCAGACATTTACCCGGTGAATTTCAATGCTCCTGGACAGGTCAGCGTATCGGGATTGTCGTCGCAGATGGCAGATTTCTCCGCAGAGGTGAGAGCAGCCAAAGGCAGAGCGATACCGCTTAAGGTTAAAGGGGCCTTCCATTCTCCTTTTATGGAAGGAGCGGCGCAAGCGTTTGCTGAGGAGCTTGCGGGGGTAGAAAGAAGGGCGCCGCAGGTGACGCTCTATTCCAATATGACTTCCGAGCCTTATACGGACGACGTCGTGACATTGCTATCCAAGCAGATTTGCAGCCCGGTACAGTGGGAAAAAATAATATGCAACATGACGGCGCAAGGGATCGATACGTTTGTGGAGATTGGGCCTGGCAAGACATTGACAAATATTATCAAAAAGATTAATCCCCAGGTGACGGCGGTGACCGTGGCCGAATACTTAGCGGAGGCAGAATCATGTTAAAGGGAAAAACAGCAGTTATTACAGGGGCGTCGCGCGGAATTGGTGAGGCAATCGCCCATAAATTTGCGTCGCTTGGCGCCAACGTTGCAGTGATTTACGCGGGTAATAACATAGCAGCGGAAAAAGTGTGTAAAAATTGCCAGGAAGAATACGGTGTAAAGGCAGTTTCGTACCAATGTGACGTGTCAGACTTTGATGCTGTCAAGCAGACTGTGGCCTCCATAAAGGCAGATTTCGGTACGGTACATATCTTAGTAAATAATGCCGGAATTACCAGGGATGGTCTCTGTGCCATGATGAAGGAAGACGATTTTTCATCTGTGATTGACACTAATCTTAAAGGTGCATTTAATTTTATTCGCCATTGTTCCGGTATGTTTCTCAAAAACCGTGAAGGCTCTATTATCAATATTGCCTCGGTCGTTGGGCTGACCGGGAACGCTGGCCAGAGCAATTACGCCGCTTCCAAAGCCGGTCTGATTGGTCTTACGAAATCGGTTGCCAAGGAATTGGCGTCGCGGGGAATTCGCTGTAATGCAATTGCCCCCGGTTTTATCAAGACCGATATGACGGAGGCGCAGGCGGACAATCCGCTGTTGGCGGCAGTGCCGCTTGGAAGGATGGGTGAAGTCTCAGATATAGCGGAGGCGGCTGCTTACCTCGCAACGGCAAATTATGTAACCGGAGAGGTGTTGCGTGTGGATGGCGGCATTGCGATGTAGGCAATAGAAGGAGAATTTATTATGAGTGAAAATAGAAGAGTAGTTGTCACCGGTCTCGGTGCAGTTACCCCTGTAGGAAATAATGCAAAAGATACATGGGAAAGCCTGAAAAACGGCAAAAATGGCATAGCCCCCATTACGCTTTTCGATACAGAGAAACTCAAGGCAAAGCTCGGCGCAGAGGTCAAAGGATTTGAGCCGGGAGAATACCTGTCCACGAATGATATACTGCGCACAGACCGCTATGCACAGTTTGCCGTAGCGGCTGCACAGCAGGCAGTAGATGAAAGCGGTGTGCAGGGAACTGTGGAACCGGAGCGTTTTGCCGTGATGTTCGGCACCGGCATCGGCGGTATCGGCACCTTTGAGAAGGAGCATACCAAATTGATGGAGAGAGGTCCACGCCGTGTGTCGTCCTTGTTTGTACCTATGATGATCGCCAATATGGCGGCGGGCATGATTGCCATCCGGCATGATTGCCGCGGTTCGGCCATGCCGGCAGTTACTGCCTGTGCTTCCGGTTCCAATGCCATTGGCGAGGCTCTGCGCATGATCCGCCATGGCTATGCGGACGCTGTGATCGCTGGTGGCGCAGAGGCGGCAATTAATGCGTCTGCCGTAGCAGGGTTTGCTAATATGCTGGCGCTCTCTACCTCGCAGAATCCCGATGAGGCGTCGTTGCCTTTTGATAAGCGTAGAGGCGGTTTTGTCATTGGAGAAGGCGCAGTTGCGCTTGTTTTGGAAGAGTATGAGCACGCTAAAGAACGAGGAGCGGATATTTACGGCGAAGTTTGTGGCTATGGTTCTACCTGCGACGCTTACCATATTACAGCTCCCCATCCGGAAGCAAGGGGCGGCGCGCAGGCCATGCTGGATGCCATGAAAGAAGCCGGATATTGTGAAGAAGATATCGTTTATATTAATGCACACGGCACTGGTACACCGATGAATGACGTGATTGAGACAATGGCCATTAAGAAAGCGCTCGGTGAAGAAAAAGCCGGCAAAGCATATGTGAGTTCCACGAAATCAATGACCGGCCATATGCTGGGGGCGGCTGGCGCGTTGGAGGCGTTGGCTTGTTTGCAGGCTTTGAACGAAGGTATCATCCCTCCAACCATCAATTTGCTGGAACAGGATGAAGCGTGCGACCTAAATTGTGTACCCAATACTGCGGTAAATGCAGACATCACATTGGCGCTGTCCAATTCTCTGGGCTTTGGCGGCCACAATGCCTGTCTTGCTTTTAGAAAGGTGTAATCAGATTATGAATGAGACAGATATCCGTAAATATGCGGGGCTGATGCAGGAGCTCGGTCTTACCGGGCTGGAAGTCACGGAGGGGGATAAGGTTGTGCGCCTTGAGCGCGCCGTTCCCACAGTGGCAAAAGAAGTGGTGACACTTGACGCTGCCGCAGCCTCCACAGTTACGCCAGATGATGCAGATAAAAATTATATTAGCGTAACCTCCCCGCTTGTGGGTGTGTTTTATGCTGCTCCGGCAGAAAATGCCGAGCCTTATGTGGCAATTGGCGACCGCGTGAAAAAAGGGCAGACGCTCTGCATCGTGGAAGCTATGAAGCTGATGAATGAGATTACTGCCGAGGAGGACGGCGTAATTTCTGAAATTTGTGTGACAAACGACCAGGTTGTGGAATTTGGCACAGAATTATTCCGTATGAAGAGGTAAGGACAATGGATAGAGAAGAAATTAAGAAGATACTGCCCCACCGGGACAACATGCTCCTGTTAGACGAGGTGACAAAGGAGGATGACATTGCCATCGGCCATTACACGGTACGTGGCGATGAGTTTTTCTTAAAAGGCCATTTTCCAGGTAATCCGATTGTTCCTGGTGTGATTCTCTGTGAAATCTTAGCACAGTCGGCTTGTGTGCTTATGGAGGATGCCATGAGTGAGGGGAAACTTCCTGTGTATACGGGACTTAACAATGTGAAATTTCGTTCCCCGGTGAAGCCTGGCGACACGATTAAGACGGAGTGCAGGATTAAGAGGGCGAAGCATCCCTTCTATTTTGCAGAAGGAGTTGTTACCGTAGAAGGGAAAGTATGCGTGTCGGCTGACTTTTCTTTTGCGATTATGGGAGAGTAATTATGTTTTCTAAAATATTGATTGCCAACCGCGGTGAAATTGCCGTGCGCATCATTAGAGCCTGCAAAGAAATGGGTGTCGCTACAGTAGCAGTGTATTCTGAGGCGGACAAAAATGCCCTTCATGTGGCGTTGGCAGACCAAAGTTACTGTATCGGCGGCCCGGAGGCTTCGGAGAGCTATCTGAACGAAAATCAGATTATCAGCACGGCCATTTTGGCAGGTGCACAGGCCATTCATCCGGGGTACGGATTTTTGTCGGAAAACGCCCATTTTGCCAGGCTTTGCCGCAAAAATGGGTTGGTATTTATCGGTCCTGACGCCGAGAGCATGGAGCGTCTCAGTGATAAGGCGGTCTTGAAAGAACTAATTCAGAAAACGAACCTCACTGTCATTCCAGGTACGAAAGCTGTGGCATCCGTGGAGGACGCAAAGCAGGCTGCTGAAAGAATCGGCTATCCGGTCATGCTCAAGGCATGTGCCGGCGGCGGCGGGCGGGGTATCCGTCTGATCCGTGCCAAGGAAGATTTGGAAGAGGCATATCTACAGGCAACCAGCGAGGCTTTAAGTGCGTTTGGCGATGGCAGCGTGTATTTGGAGAAATATATTTTTCCGGCAAGACATGTGGAATTACAAATGCTGGCGGATGAGCAGGGAAATGCCGTGTGTCTTGGCGATCGGGATTGTTCCTTGCAGCGGCGCAACCAGAAACTGATTGAGGAGACGCCATCTCCTGCTATAGATGATGGGCAGAGGAGAAAAATTATCGCGCTTGCAACGGAAGCCGTTCAGAAAATCGGCTATGTCGGCGCAGGAACGCTGGAATTTTTAGTGGACAGAGATGGTAATTTCTGGTTTATGGAGATGAACGTCCGCTTGCAGGTAGAGCACTCTGTGACGGAAATGCTTACCGGTATTGACCTTGTAAAATGGCAGATTCGTATTGCCGCCGGTATTCCGCTCAATTTTACACAACAGGAAATCCGCATGAAAGGCTCGGCGATCGAGTGCAGGATCAATGCCGGAAGCTGCGGCACGCTGGAAATGCTGCATATTCCCGGCGGTCCTTCCGTGAGGTTTGATACTCATTTGATTGCAGGTACTGTCGTATCGCCCTATTATGACTCATTGCTCGGCAAGCTGGTTGTGTTTGCCAAAACGCGGGAGGAGACATTGCGGAAAATGCGCGCCTCTCTGTGCGAGCTTGTTATTGACGGTATTCCCACCAATATTGAGGAACAGTTACGCATTGTAGAGGACGATAGATTTACGACAGGAAATTATGATTTAACTTTTATGGGTAATAGATAAAAAGTAAAATATAGATATAAAAATCAGAAATTTGATAAAAGGTGACAAAATGGCATTAATCAATTTTTTAAAACCAAAAAACCAATTGGAAGAAGGCGGGCGTTCGGCTGCCCTTGTGCAGAGGGATGAAGGAGAACCGGAGAAAAAGTGCCCAAACTGCCATAAAGATATACCGTTAAGCCGTCTGTGGGCAAACCGCCTGGTGTGTCCCTGTGGATATCATTTTCGTATGAAAGCGCGGCAGCGCATGAAAATGTTGGTAGATAAAGACAGTTTTCAGGAATTGTATGCCGGAATGAAAGCGGGCAATCCGCTAAACTTTCCGGGATATCGGGATAAAGCAGAAAATGTCCGCGCTGCGAGTGGTGAAGAGGAAGCTGTCATCTGTGGCACGGCTAAGATTGGCAGGCAAAGCTGTTGTCTGTTTATCATGGAGCCTTATTTCATGATGGGCAGCATGGGCAGCGCAGTGGGAGAAAAGATTACTTTGCTGTTTGAGTATGCACAAAAACAGCGGCTGCCGGTCGTCGGTTTTACGGTTTCAGGCGGCGCAAGGATGCAGGAAGGGCTGTTATCGCTCATGCAAATGGCAAAGACGAGTGCAGCGGTCAAACGGCACAGTGATGCAGGCCTTTTATATCTTGCAGTATTGACAGATCCCACGACAGGCGGCGTCACAGCCAGTTTTGCCATGGAGGCTGATATCATCTTAGCGGAACCCGGAGCAACCGTCGGGTTTGCCGGGGCGAGGGTGATTGAGCAGACGACCAAAAAATCATTGCCCAAAGGATTTCAAAAGTCGGAATTTGTGCTTGAGCACGGATTTGTAGACGCTATTGTCAGCCGCTTAAACCAGCGAAAAATGTTAGCGGAAATTCTTAAGATTCATAACGGAGGTTGATATTTTGAGCCTGATACCTTATAACAGAGTAAAACTTGCCCGAGACAGTGAAAGACCCACCGGGCTTGATTATATCAGAAATATTTTTAAAGGGTTTATGGAATTTCACGGTGACCGCCGCTTTGCAGACGACCATGCGGTTATCGGCGGGATTGCAAGGTTAAATGGCAATCCTGTGACTGTGATAGCCATAGAGAAGGGACATACGGCGAAAGAACGCACTTACCGTAATTTTGGAGCGGCGCATCCCGAAGGTTACCGCAAGGCGCTGCGGCTTATGAAGCAGGCGGAAAAATTCGGCAGGCCGATCATCTGCTTTGTTGACACTTCCGGCGCATACTGCGGCATTGGCGCAGAAGAGCGCGGGCAGGGGCAGGCAATTGCTGAGAATTTGATGGAAATGTCGACCTTGTGCGTGCCGGTCATTTCTATTCTCATTGGCGAGGGCGGCAGCGGCGGCGCGCTCGGTTTAGCGGTCGCTGACCGCGTGTGGATGTTACAGAATGCCGTCTATTCCGTAATTTCCCCGGAGGGCTGCGCCAGTATTCTCTGGAAAGACGCATCGAAAGCGGAGACGGCAGCGGCGCGGCTCAAGCTCACAGCAGAAGACGCCAAGAGCTTGGGTGTGATTGAGCGCATTTTGTCGGAAGACGACATTGGCAAAAAGGAATTTTATGAGCGCATCCGCACATTGCTGGCGGAGGAACTTGGCGAACTGTCGAACGACCTTGATTTGGTCGGTAAACGATATGAACGTTTTCGCCAGATCGGCGCGGATGTAGTGAATAAATAGTTTTGATTGTTTCCGCTGCATATGCGCGGCTGCAATAAACAAGGAGTAATTATGAGCATATATCATAGATTCTGTACGGAAGTGCTGGATGAACAGGGCAATTTGCAGGAATTAACACTCAATTTTCCCGATAATTTTAACTTCGGTTACGACGTTGTTGACGTTATTGCGCAGGAAACGCCGGATAAAAGGGCGCTCGTCTGGTGCAATACCGAAGAGGAGGAACATATCTTCACTTTCTCAGATATCAGAAATTATAGCAACCAGATGGCGAACGTGTTTCAGGATGCAGGCATTGTCCGGGGAGACAGGGTGATGTTGGTGCTCAAGCGTCATTATGAGTACTGGTTTGCCGCAGTTGCGCTCCACAAATTGGGCGCAGTGATGATTCCGGCTACCCATATGCTGACGGAAAGTGATTTTGTATACCGCCTCAAGGCTTCCAAGGCGAAGGCGATTGTCTGCACTGTTCAGGATGAGGTACCGGAGAAAATTAAATCTGCACTTAAAAAATGTAATTTAGATGCGAAGCTTTGGTGTGTACAGGACGATGTGGAAGGTTTTGAAAACCTTACGGAACGTATGCGGGAATTTGGCAGTGATTTTGAACGCATCGAAACTGCCTCCTCAGATCCGATGATTATATATTTTACCTCGGGGACAACGGGCTACCCCAAAGGAGTCATCCATGATTATACATATCCGTTGGCGCACATTGTTACCGCCAAATATTGGCAGCAGGCGGAGGATAATGGCTTGCATTTCACAGTGGCGGAGACCGGCTGGGCCAAAGCATCCTGGGGAAAAATTTATGGACAATGGCTGATTGGCAGCGCAGTTATGGTCTATGATTTCGATAATTTTGAGCCCAAGCAGCTCACCGCAGTCATTAACCGTTACGGCGTCACGTCCTTCTGCGCGCCCCCAACTGTTTACCGTTATCTTGTGCGCAAAGGAATTCCCGATATGCCCACATTAAAGCATGCCTCCACTGCCGGGGAAATGCTGGCTCCTGAAGTGTTCCATAAGTTTACGGAGCGCACAGGGCTTCCTCTCTGTGAAGGATATGGACAGACGGAGACGACGCTGCTTATGGCAAACTTTAGAGGTAAGGAAGCGGTCGAGGGCTCTATGGGAACCTCGTCTCCATTTTACAATGTAGAACTGCGCAATAAGTTTGGCGAACCTGTACCCGTCGGTGAGATTGGCGAAGTTGTCATTGTTCCGCCGGAAAATGGCAGGCAGCCCGGCGTGTTCACAGGGTATCTCGACAATGAGGAGCAGTATCGTCATGTGTGGCGCGGCGGCGTATATCACACAGGCGACGCGGCATACATGGACGAGAACGGACATTGCTGGTTTCATGGGCGTTTTGATGACATTATCAAAACAGGCGGTTTCCGCGTAGGTCCGTATGAAGTGGAAAATGTCTTGATGGAACATCCGGCAGTCGTGGAGTGCAGCGTCATCGGTGTTCCTGATAAGCTCAGAGGGCAGGCGATCAAGGCTGTGATTGTACCCGGGGAGGGACATGAGCCGACCAAGGAACTTGAGTTGGAAATCAAAGAGTTCTGTAATCGCAAACTCGCCGAGTACAAATGGGTGCGCCTGATTGAATTTGTGCAGGAGATGCCCAAGACCATTAGCGGCAAAATCCAAAAGAACGTACAGCGTAAGGCTTGAAAAAGCAACGGTTGTAATATCCGCAGAGAAGCAGCGGAAGATATTTTAATGGGAAAATAGGTACAGATTTCCCAATAGGAACATAAGAAGAGATGGCATTTTCCTTAGATATATGCTAAAATTTGTTCAGATAGTTGGTGCATAGTGCAAGGAGATGCCATGGAAAATAAGTTAGAATATATGGAAGACATCCTCAGCCGGAGTATCAGCGGATTCCACGCCTATAGCCTTTCGGAGCCGGTTCATCTGCAATATGTCAGCCGCAATTTTTGTGAAATGACAGGCTATGTGCAGGGGGAGTTGCTCAGTGAAGAGGAAGATCTGTATGCATCGCTGGTGCATCCTTTAGATCGGGATGTCTACAGTAAATTTATAGACAAATTCAAATCGAAAGAACAGACGCTTACATGTGAGTATCGCCTGATGAAAAAGGATGGCGGGGTACTCTTTGTAAGCGATACTGTCACGTCCAGAAGATTGGAAGACGGCGCATATGCCGGGTATTCTGTACTGGTGGATATCACGGAAGCCAAGAAGGAGGATTCCAATCTTCAATTTTTCAAAGAAACGATTCCCTGCGGATTTATGCGGTGTACTTGTGAAAAGCAGCCTAAAATTACATATATCAATCAGCAGATGATGGATTTTCTACGCCTACCCAGAGTACGGGATGGAGAGCTCGATTATCTGGAACTTTACAAGGAAAATATATATTTGATGGTTCCCATGGAAGAGCGGAGGCGTTTTGCCCGCTATTTAGAGCGCGTGTATGCGGCCGCTGCGCCCATTGCCGGCGAGATGGAACTCTTGCGTTGTGATGGAACTAGGGCCTATATGTTTGGCTGGGGTGCGAAATGCGTCAATGGACAGGGGGAAGAAGAAATTCAATGTGTCTGCATGGATGTCACCGAAAGGTATAAGGTTAAGAAAGCGGATGAAGAAAAACGTTATCTCAAGGCTCTTACTGATATATACGATAAAATTTTTGAATATGATTTAGGCAAAAATACGGTCAAATGTCTGTATAGCAACAATTCTCCCATGTTTAAATGGTTAGAAGACGTGCCTATGCAGATGGAGGAAGCCACGGAGAGGTGGATTGCGGGCACAGTAGACACAGAAGACGGCAGCCGGGTACGTCAGTTTTTCCAGGATTTTTTTCAGAAAAATTTATGTGAACCGGACGATAAACCTCCGCAGATCACTTATAAATCACAGTCATCGAGTGGCGAAAAGAAATTGTACAGTGGTATTTTTCTTAAAATGGATGAATCGGTCAGCCTTTATTGCTGCCGCTGCGTTCCGGACAGCAAAGATACTGCCGCTTTAAGAGATGAAAACGCTTTTCTCAAAGAAAACATGCAGGAGCTGGCGACGCATGTTACAGATGGAGTGGCAGCCTTTGCAGTGACAGAGGAATATGTAACCCCGTTGTATGCCAGCGACAATATTTGTGAATTTTTCGGAGTTGCCAAAGAAGTGTGGCTTTCTATGATGAAAAAAGAAATGCCAATTGAAGAATTTTTCGCACGCAGCCATACAGATTATGAGGACTTTGCCAAACTATTGCGTGTTGGGGAATCGGAGTTTACCTATATTGATTTAAAGAGTGGAAACGAGCGTCGGGTAAAGGCAGTGTGTTCTCAGAAATCTCCCGGTGGCTCTGCGCCGAGGTATGTTATGCTTTATCACATGGATGGCGCGCAGCCCTGGGAAGATAAAAGTATGCCTGCAAATCCTGCTGTGTTTATCCGCATGTTTGGATATTTTGACGTTTTCGTGGGGGAGAAGCCGATCGCTTTCCGCAATAAGAAAGCAAAGGAATTATTTGCGCTGCTGGCAGACCGCCGCGGAGGTTACGTTACCTCCGAGGAGGCAATCAGTTTCTTATGGGAGGATGAACCCGTAAGCCCGGTGACGCTCTCCCGCTATCGCAAGGTTGCGCTGAGGTTGAAAAACACGCTGGCAGAATACGGAATCTCTGAGGTCATGGAGACGGTGGACGGCAAACGCCGCATTGTCGCCGAAAATGTGCAGTGTGATTTGTATGATTATCTTTCCGGTGAAGAAGCATATGCGCAGCTTTTCAAAGGAAGCTATTTGAATAATTACAGCTGGGGCGAGCATACCCTGGCAGAACTAACCGGGGACATCTTATAGTGTGGGACAAGGAATGAAATTTACCTTGGCCGCAGGAGGCGCCAATGTTTTTCCCGGATCATTATCAGCGAGGTGAAAAATGCATACTTATATTCATAGAGTTAATTATTATGAAACTGACAAGATGGGCATAACGCACCATTCCAACTATATTCGATGGATGGAGGAGGCGCGGGCGGATTATCTAAAAAGTCTCGGCTATGGACTGCGTAGGCTGGAGACGGACGGCATCACTTCCCCGGTCGTGTCTGTCGAGTGCCGCTACAAACATACGACGACGTTTGATGATGAAATTAAAATTGAAGTTGCCATTGAGAAGTATAACAGTGTCAAGCTGGAGTTAAGTTATATTATGACGGAACTAATAACAGGAACGGTGGTATTGACTGCCAAATCTGCCCACTGTTTTATTGACGATAAGGGGAAGCCGATTATTGTCAAGAAACTTTTCCCTGAGTTTGATGAAATTCTCAGGGCGGAAAAAGGGAAAGGATAAATGGAGAACGCGTATGCAGTTTGAAGACAAGTTTTTTGAGGCGGAAGAGCGCTGCGGTTATCATGTTTCAGCAAAAATGAAAAAGGTTTGGGCGGTTGAGCTAAATCTTCTTGATTATTTTGATAAGTTGTGCCGGCAGTATAACCTGCGTTATTTCATAGGCTTTGGTTCATTGTTGGGAGCTGTCCGTCACCGGGGGTTCATTCCCTGGGATGACGATATTGATGTTGTAATGTTCCGTGACGATTATGAAAAGTTAAAAGTGATTGCAGAGGAGGTTATGGAATTCCCATATTTTTTTCAAAACAGTTATACAGATACGATGATATGGGCATTTACAAAGCTTCGGGACAGCCGGACGACGGCGATTGAGTTCCCCGATTTTCCCCCGGAGTTCCATCAGGGAATTTTCATTGATATTTTTCCGTTGGATGATGTCCCAGACGGGAAATACATGAAACCAATTGTAGGCGAGATGCAGCGTGAAATCTGGATGTCAATTGTGGAGCCGGAGCGTTTAAAAGGTTTCATTGACAGGGGACAGCCGTTGGCTTTGCAAGCCGATATTCTTCTGGAACTTTTGCGAATGCCGATACGGGAACGCATGAAAATGTTTGAGGATTTTAATGTTGCGCGGTTTGGAACATCGTCCAGAGTTAATTTTTTGACAGACCATTTTAGTGGTTTTGCGAGTATGCCGCGTGCATGTTTTACGGATACGGTATATCTTCCTTTTGAAAATAGAATGGTGCCGGCCCCGGCAGCGTATGACAGCCTCTTATCGTGCCTTTACGGTGATTATATGACGCCGGCACAGATTCCTAATATGCATGAAGGCATCTTTCTTGACCCGGACGCCCCGTACACGCAGTATATGAAAAAGGAAGGAGTATAAAATGAACCGTGCCGGAAGACAGGTGGTAGAACAAAACGAAGTTTCTGAAGTATTTACATTTTCGCTGGGGAAGAATCCGCAGAGAGTGCTTATAGAGGGGAAAGGTAAGAACCTTCCTCTTGTTATAACTCTTCATGGCGGGCCGGGTACGCCAATTCCTTTTTCCGTAGGGTGCCGTGGGATGTTTCCAGATTTTACGGAGCGTTTTCTCATGGTGTATTGGGATCAATTGGGCTGTGGTATCAATAATTATCAACTGGACAGTCGGTATACCGTTGATTCTTTCGTGGAGATGACGGCAGAGTTGATTATAGAGGTTAAGAAACTATTTCCCAACAATACGCTTATTCTCTTTGGCATGTCCTGGGGCAGCGTGCTAGCGCTTAAAGTTTTGCAGAAAGCGCAGGGGAAAATAGATGGCGTAGTAACCTGGGGGCAGGTATTGAGGAAGCTGTTTTTGAATGAGGAAGTATATCAGGCATTGGAGAAAGCCGGATGCCCCACACGAAAGATACAGAAGATTCGGGCAATTACCGCTGATGGATTTGAAGATCAAGATATGAAGCTTCTGGCAGGAAGCGTCCGTAAATATACGGACGGCTACTTTAATAAAAAGGGCGAACAGGCGCCGTTATTTCCAATTATAAAGGGGCTGCTTACAAGCCCGGATTATCGGTTAAGAGATTTTAGAGCTATCATGGTAAATGGAGCTTCCCCTGCAAAATGGCTATGGAAAGAATTGCTGGCTCTTGATTTAACGCAAGAATTGGCAGCGGTAAATGTGCCATATTACATCTTGCAGGGAGATACGGATATCGTGACGTCTACAACCACTATTAAAAAAGAAATAGAAGCGTCCCAAAATCCATGCCTGCACTGCCGTGTGATTGAAAATTCCGGGCATATGCCTGGTAAAGCGGGGATGGAAGCCGTGTTGGAGACATTGGAAGAGGCTGCGGAAAACGTTCAGTAATAAAGTAAGCCGGAACTTCAATTCCATTTTGCGGTGATAGCAAAAGGCGGTTATTTTTAGTGCCAGTCAAACAGCGTCTTTTGCTTTCTTACATAATAGGACAGTCCAATGACATCTGCCAAAATCCAACCGATAGGCACTGACCACCAGATACCGACGACACCGACTGTCGGTATTGCGGAGAGCAAGTACGCCAACGCCACGCGTGTTCCCAGCGAGAAGATAGTAAGGACCACAGACATGCCGGGTCGGCCTAATGCCCGGTAGAGTCCATAGAGAAGAAACAGACAGCCGATTCCACAGTAAAATGCTCCTTCGATTCTCAGATAGCGCACGCCCTCTGTCACAATGGCAGTTTCATCGGCATTTATGAACAAAAGCATCAGCGGGCGGGCAAATAAGCACACAGCCGTGGAAATGATGATACAGAATATTGCCGACGCTGCAACTGCGCCGCGGAGACCTGCGCGGATGCGTTCCTCCTTTTTGGCACCATAATTTTGGGCAATGAAGGTGGAGAAAGCGTTGCCGAAGTCCTGCACAGGCATATAAGCGAAAGCATCAATTTTGACTGCGGCGGCAAATGCAGCCATAACCACAGGGCCGAAACTGTTGACGACGCCCTGTACCAGGAGGATTCCCAAATTCATCACAGATTGCTGCGCACAGGTCAACAAAGAAAAATTGGATATTTCTTTCATACAGCCGGGACGAATGCGCAATTCGTCCTTCTTTAGTCTCATGCAGGGGACGCGTATCAAACAGTAGAGCGCGATACCGATTCCAGAAACGTACTGCGCGGCTACAGTCGCTCCAGCTGCACCGGCTGTCCCCCACTTTAAGCCGATCACAAACCACAAATCAAGCGCAATATTTAAGAGCGCAGAGATTGCGAGAAATGCGAGCGGAACAATAGAATTGCCTAAGGCGCGCAGCAGTGAGGCAAAGTAATTGTAGAGAAACGTGGCGATAATTCCACAAAAAATAAGGATGAGATAACTGCGCATGGGAAACCATACCTCATCGGGTACCTGCAAGAAAATCTTTATTTTATCGAGAAATAGGAAAACCAGGAAATTAAGGACCACTGTGAGTAAAGCGATCAGCGCAAAAGAAGCGCAGATTCCTTCCTTGAGGCCTTTTTCATCACCCTCACCGAAACGCATGGAGAAAAAGGTTCCGCTTCCCATGCACAATCCTAACAGGATGGAAGTGAGGAATGTCATCAGTGTGAAAGATGAGCCCACCGCTGCCAGGGCATCCCTGCCAAGGAATTGGCCGACGATCAGGGTATCGGCGATGTTGTAGCATTGCTGTAAGAGATTGCCCAATATCATCGGCAGGGCAAAGCGCAGCATGGATTTGACAGCAGGGCCTTGGGTCATGTCGATATTCATTTATTTAGAAACCAGCCATCATCATAATCATCAGCTGATCTCTGCGCACTGCATCTTGCGCCCCTTTTACCCCGGAGATTTTGCCGTCCAGCTCAACTTTGCTCGCCGCGGCGCGCATCAGCTTTTCCTTAAATTCCTTCTCTTTTTGTTCAGCATTTGTAGAGCGTCTCTCGGCGTCTGCCTGAATACGCAGCCTTAATGCATTTTCCATAGAATCTAATACTTGCCTCATATCTGTTGCCATTTTTACCTCCTGTGCAAATTATCATAAAGCAGCTCTATCATAATTTGCCTGCTCAATAAACAATGTTATATTTTATATCGGTCTTTTTTGCAATTCTGTAATATGTGTGTTATACTTCTTATTAACTTTTGTAGATTTTGCGCCGATATAATGTATAGCAAATATTGGGATAAGGAAATCCATCATTTTATTCAAAGGAGTGATTAGTATGAGTCAAAATTATTCACAGATGTTCCAAGGCCTTTCATCCAGCAGTGGCTCGGGGAGTTCAAATTTTCTTGCAGATTATGCCAGCCTTAAAAGCGGCAGTTACGGCAGGCTAATGAAGGCTTATTATGGGTCAGGATCGAGTTCTAGTTCCGTATCATCCGGCTCTAAAGCCCAGACAAATAATGTTCTTGAGAGAATTCTTGAGGAGAGGCGCAATCCAAAGGTTTCCGAAGATGTGAAAGAGGCGAATGCCAATTTGACAGCGGGGATTCCGACACTGAAGAATACGGTTTCAACGTTACAGAATGAAAATACCTATACAGATACACAGAATGGGCAGAGTGCAACAGACAAGGTGGCTTCTGCAATGAAGAATTTTGTGTCTCAGTATAATGATGTAGTAAATGCTGCAAAACAATCTACATTGTCAAATAAAACAGCATATATTGCTAATATGATGAAAACCACGAAAGCCAATGCAGATAAGCTTTCAGAAATTGGCATTACCGTTAATAAAAATGGTACGCTCCAATTTAATGAAGCTACGATGAAGTCAGCGGGTATTTCTAAAGTGCAGGAGATGTTTTCAAGCAAGGATTCCATGAGCTATGGTTCTACGGTGATGTCCCGTCTTCAGTTTGCGGGTATTGCTGCCGGCGCTACAGACAGTACAGATAAAGAAAACACGGCAGGTTCCAGCGCAGCCTCGCTGAAAGCGGACGGTGAAGCTCTTGCATCTGACAAATTATACGAGAAGATAAAAGATAAAGATGGAAAGCAAACATACGATATTGCCAAAATTCTTTCTACTGCTAAGAGCTTTGTAAGCAATTACAACGGAATGTTTGATGCAGCGGAATCCAGCACCAATACTGGTGTATTAGCAAATTTGGCTAAAATCAGAGAGAAAACGGCGCAGAATGCGGATGCATTGAAGCAGTTTGGATTTAGTGTGGATGAAAAGGGCAGATTGAAGCTTGATGAGGACACATTTAAGAAATCTGATATGTCCAAGGTGCAGAAGTTCTTCAAAGACTATGGTTCCTCCATTGCCAGCAATGCGTCGCTAGTAGATTATTATACGACTACGAAGGCGAATACCGCCAGTGGTTACACAGCTGCCGGAGCATATAGTGTACAGGGTAGTTCCCGTTTTGCTGATTTCATATAATCTGTATCGGGGAAGATAAGAACATAGGTGATGCGGATCAGCCAGAGTTTGTTCTGGGGGTCCGCATTCTTTTTCTCTGGAATAGTATTTTTCGCCTTTCTCTTGTTTCTATATAGCATACACTGTTTTTCGGCAAAAAGAAATGAATATTGATATGTTTGATTAGTTTGCGAAATCCGAACAATAAAAGAATATACCAGGCAGCGGGCGCACAGGAGAATTAGATTGTCATAATATAGTTACTGCGCGATTATCCTAAATGGCAAAGGAGAACAAAAGGATAATCAAAAAGGGAACAAACCATCTCCGGTTTATTCCCTCTTGTCTCAAAATCTTTTAAAATCAGGCGTTCTGATTAGCCAAAGTATCTTTTAAGCAGGCCCTCGAATGCCTTGCCATGTCTTGCCTCATCTCTTGCCATCTCATGCACGGTATCATGGATAGCGTCTAAGTTCTGGGCTTTTGCACGTTTTGCAAGGTCGAATTTACCAGCAGTTGCGCCGTTTTCAGCTTCTACACGCATTTCCAGGTTCTTCTTGGTGCTGTCGGTAACGACTTCGCCTAACAGCTCAGCAAACTTTGCAGCATGTTCAGCCTCTTCGTAAGCAGCTTTCTCCCAATATAAGCCGATTTCCGGATAGCCTTCTCTATGAGCAACCCTAGCCATAGCAAGGTACATGCCGACTTCGGTACACTCTCCATTGAAGTTAGCTCTGAGGTCAGCCATGATGTCCTCGGAAACACCCTGTGCAACGCCTACTACATGTTCAGCAGCCCATGTCTTCTCGCCGCTCTGCTCTGTGAACTTGGAAGCAGGAGCATTACACTGTGGACATTTCTCCGGTGCTGCATCTCCTTCATGAACATAACCACATACACTACATACAAATTTTTTCATAATTATTCGTCCTTTCTCTTTATATTAAATTTTTTTAGTGTTCAATAACAGTAATCGTTACTGTTATTATAAAATATCATACATGCTGTCACATGTCAACAGAAATTTTTATTTTTCCAGGCAGTCCCGGCATTTCCCAAAAAAGTAGGTGACATGCCCCTCTATTTCTCCGTCGAACCCAGATCCGGCAAGCGTATTGATATGGTCGATATTCTCGATTTCCAAATCCAGAACATTGCCGCATTTGGTGCAGAGTATATGATAGTGAGGCGACACGTTTCCATCGAAACGGTCAGGTCCAATGCCTGTTGAGAGTTTACGGATCTCGCCTAATTTTGTCAGGAGAGATAAGTTCCGGTATACCGTTCCCAGGCTGATGTTGGGAAATTCCTTCCTCACATTCAAGTAAATAGTCTCGGCAGTAGGATGGTCATAGCGGTTTGCCAGAAATTCTTTAATGCATTCTCTCTGACGGCTGTGCTTGATCAATGTTTCATCCTCCATAAAAATAATAGTAATTATTATTGTTTGCAAAATAAATATAATCCCACTGTACCAAAATGTCAAGTACAGCGGGATATTTTTATCTGCCAATTTTTACTATTCTATGATTCACATGATTCCAAACAATTTTCCCAAAGGATTCTCAATTCTAATTTTAAATCCGAGCGCTCTGCTTTGAATCCAGGTCATGGACGTTACTTCTACAGTTAGCTCAATCCAGGCACCCTCACGGCACATGAAAGATTCTGCTTAGTGCTGCTTTGTTCCCAACCTGACACGGTTCACAGAGTTCCATTGCGTGAGACCCAGACATCATCACCACTTATAAAAGGCAGCCCCACAACCATAAACCCGGGGCAGAGCATCACTCCAACTATAGCGGGTTGTTGGTACAGGGCACCGCTAACGCCCCAGCTGCTCGGAGACTTAAGTATAGCGTGTTTCGGTAAAAAAGTCAACAAAAAATTGAACTGTTATATAGTATTGGTATATAGTATATGTTAGGATAAGAATAAGAAGCTTGAGGGGGGATGAGCGGTGCGGAAGGAGAGTTGTCTGTCCTGAAGTTTCGGCCGTTACAGAGTCTGTGGCGGGGAACAAAATAACAGGGCAGCCGGAAACGGAAGCGAAGAAAAGGGGGTACATAAGAATGAAGAGAAGATTATGGAAGACCTCAAACGCGAAAGTGGCCGCTGTGAAGGCGGGGAAGGTCAGCGAAGAAGAAAGGAACCGCAGTTATCACGGCGACGGCAAAAGATAAGAGCTGCAAGAAAAGGAAGATTAAGATTACGGTGAAGTAAATTTAGGCAGTTAGAAAAGCAGGTAACCGCTGTAAAGTTTTGGAATTCAGGCTTTACAGCGGTTTTGCCTGGTTTTACGGAATCGTGTATTTGACACAACGTGCGCAAATGCAATTATTCAGCCTTAATATCTTTACATATAGCATCCTTCTGGCATTTACGCTTTTTTTTTCGTAGTTTCC
>CAJUTD010000016.1:26178-45854 GCA_910589635.1 uncultured Lachnospiraceae bacterium
AGCATCTGTGAGCATTCTTCCTCTAATACGCCACATTCCAGTTCTACTTGGTGATTGAAGGAGGAAATTTGCAATAGGTTTAGGACAGAGCCTGCACAACCGGCTTTGGGGTTCATGCAGCCGATTACTACCTTATCAATACGAGCCTGCACAATGGCTCCGGCGCACATTTGGCATGGCTCTAAAGTCACATACATCGTACATCCCTCCAGCCGCCAGTCCCCGAGTTTCTTGCTGGCTTTTTTGATGGCGGACAGTTCGGCATGGGCGAGAGTATTTTTATCAATGTTCCTGCGGTTATAACCGCGGGCAATAATTTTGCCATCGTATACGATAACGCAGCCGATGGGAACTTCCTCTATTTTTTCCGCTTTTTTTGCCTGACGGATGGCTTCTTTCATAAATTTTTCTTGCTGATTCATATACACTCCTTGCGCGCATTGTGCTAAAATAGAAAAAGTCGATTGCTTCTATAATGTATTATGTATAGTAGTTGATAACAGTATAATGCACAGCAAAGGATTATGCAAATGAAGATGAAATATGAAACGGACCGTCTGATTTTGAAAATATTGCCGGATACTGCGGCAGGCCGGGTATTGCAGTTTTATCTCGATAACCGGGAGGTTTTTGAACAGTTTGAGCCCGACCGTCCTCAGAATTTTTACACAATGGAATATCAAAAGACATTGCTGCATTGCGAGTATAATCTTGCCGTCAAGCAGTCTGCAGTCCGCTTTTGGCTGTTTGAGAAGTCAGCGCCGGAACAGATTATCGGTACGGTATCAATGCAGGAAATCCGGCGGGGGTTTTACCAGTCTTGCATGATGGGATATAAAATTGACAAAAGGGTTTGGCGTCAAGGGTTTGCGAAAGAGAGTATAGACAAATGTATTTATATTGCTTTTGAAGAGATGAAACTGCATCGAATAGAGGCGCATACCCTGCCGGAAAACACGCCGTCCCGCAAGCTGTTAGAGGGGCTTGGCTTTGCCTGGGAGGGGACAAAGAGGCAGAGCGTAAAACTCCATGGCGTGTGGAGGGACCATGAGGTGTACGCTCTGCTGGCGGAGGAAGCAAAACTACTTTTTGGATGGTTCTGATAATTCATTCAGGTAGCGGTACCAGTAACCGAATTCTCCAGTGTTAATAGGCGAGGGCTTTTCGCTGCGGAATTCCGGGAAACCGAACAATGCCGCCATGACGCGCTCTGGATTCTGGAATACCCCGGGTACGCCAATAAACCATTTCTTAACGCCGAATTCTTCTGTCATGCCCAAGATGAAATAGCGGTAGTTGAAAAATCCGTGCAGCAGAAAGCTGTTATTGCCGAGATACCAAAATTGTTTGGGGAGCTGCCGCAGGTCTTTTAATTCCATGCGTACACAGAGAGTGTCTTCATCGCCTGCGAAAGGCGTCATCACAGGATAATTTTCCAGGATGAAACGCCACCGTAAATCCCAATTTTCCGGTTCATCAGCTTGTGAATGTCCGGGCATCTGATCCATGCCGGAGGCTTGTGAACTCCTTCCCGATATGGTACGGAATCCCGCAGCCTGTTCGGCGGAGCGAGGAAGCGCTTCTAATGCTTTTAAGGCATCTGCGGGCTTAGGTTTTGGAATGTCCTTGTCCTGCCGGGAGGCAGAAACTTCTCTTTGCTGTGAAAGTGGCGAGGCAGAATTCCTGAAATTTGAGCCATTTGCAGAATTCTTGGAATTTGAGCCATTTGCAGAATTCTTGGAATTTGAGCCATTTGCAGAATTCTTGAAATTTGAGCTGTTTGTAAAATTCCTGGAATTTGAGCTGTTTGCAAAATTCCTGGAACTTGAGCTATCCATAGAATGGCTGGCATTCGTGTCATTTGTAGATTCTCCATTATTTAAGCTATTTCCATCATTCCTGCCATTTGTGCTATTATCAGTGTTTTTGGCAGATATGGTGTTGTCGTTTTTAGGTACAGAAACTTCTTCTGCCGTTTGTGGTGCGGAGATTTTTTCAATCGCCACTTCGCTTTCTGCATTGTTTAATGGCTGGGCATCTGTGGGTCCGCCATCTGCTCGTTCTTCCTTATCCTGTGAGGAGGAATTTTCTGCTGCCTGCAAAGAGGAGGAGTCTTTCTCAGCAGTTTTTTGTGCGGTGGGTGGGTTGCTTTCAGAAGGGGCTGTTTCTGTGGGACTATCGTTGGAGGCGTCGGAGTCTTTTGTCTCGTTTTCTGGTAATTCAACAAAATTAGTTACATCAAATTCATCGTCATCCCACTGGCTGACGGACATCATCTGTTCGGTCAGAGGAACATAGATTCCTTTGACGTCGTCGAGCCCATATCCGCTGTCTTTAAGGTTTTCTGCGTCTATTACAGTCTTAAAGTCACCGCTTCCTCTTGTGAGGGTGAAATTCCCAAGCAAAATTCCGGTAAGCTGCGTACCATTTTGCACATAGAGAAATACCGGGACAGGCGACAAGCTGCATCCGGTGTTTTTCATATGTATTTCCAAGAGGCACCGCTGGTCCCTCCTCTCAATCTTGGCAAATCCGATATTTCGGCTTTTCGTTCCCTGTTCATATAGATAAAGATAAGTAATCATTCGATGGAATCCAGACATTTTATGTACTCCCATAGATATTTCTATATCTTATGTGAAAAAGAAGGGGAATATGACGCTTTCCGTATTGGCGTATAGAAATTCTATCGACCAATCAAAATACAAAATGGGGAAAGTCAAAAATTCATTTTGTATTACAGAGCAATTCATGATATACTATGAGTAGTACAACGAGAATTAAGTAATTGACATCTTCACTTGTCTAATTATCCAGCTGCTGCGTCAGAAAATCTAGCTGTAGCCACCGCTACACCGTCGATTTTCCTCCTTGTATCTGAATCAATTATCCTGCGTGAATATATCAAAGACTTAATTTTCGTTGTACTAGATGTCTCCTATCGGGGAATGTATCATGTAAGAATACAAAATATATGGAGGAAATGAAGTATGGAACATGCAAACATAACAGCAGCAGAAGCACTTGAGAAATTAAAAGAGGGCAATCAGCGTTATCTGGACGCGAAGACAAACCCGGGCGACATTTCTGTCGATATTAGAAAGAAGACATGTGATGAGGGCCAGTTGCCTTATGCAATTGTTATCACTTGCTCGGATTCCAGGGTGATCCCGGAGAGTATTTTTTCCGCAGGGATCGGCGAGCTGTTTGTCATTCGTGTGGCAGGAAATGTTATGGACAAACATCAGTTGGGAAGCGTTGAGTATGCAGCCGGCCATTTGGGAAGCCCGTTGGTAGTTGTACTTGGACATAGCCATTGTGGTGCAGTGGGCGCAGCTTTGAGCAGTGAGCCGGGCGGCTTTGTGAAAAGCATTACAGATGAGATTCGTAAGGCTATCGGTGACGAGAAAGACGAGACACGTGCATGCTGCTTAAATGTAAAACGGAGCGTTGCTATGATTGAGGAAAATTTGCAAATTCCAGAGTTAGAGGCGCAGGGCGGTCTTAAGGTATGCGGCGCCTTTTACCATATTGACAGTGGTAAGGTGGAATTCTTGGATTAATATTTATCAAGATACATTTTTGAGGCAAGGTCTTTCTACATAATAAAAAGAGCGGGCATGATTTTGCCGAGGCTCATAAGGAAGTAAATGAAAATTCCCGGTAAAACCGGCGTGGTGAAAATCACGCCGGTATAATTGTTAAACTCCCGTCTTTTATCTGAATAATTTCATCTGCTTCTTTTGCCAGGAGCTTACTGTGTGTTACAACGATCACACATTTTCCAAGTTCATGTGCAGTCAATTTTAATAATGCAATAATTTCATGTGCAGTTTTTTCATCAAGATTACCAGTCGGTTCATCTGCCAGTAATACTTTTGCGTCACTTGCCAATGCTCTGGCGATGGCTACTCGTTGCTGCTGGCCGCCGGATAACTGTAAAACATTTCTTTTCCAATCTTCATGGGGGATGTTTACTTCTTCTAACAAAGATTCAGGGTTTTTATTTCCTCCAAGTTTGACGTTTTCTTCCGTAGTCAGATAATCGATCAGGTTATAATTCTGGAAAACCAAAGATACATTGTGTTTTCTATGGTAATTCAGTCCTTTTAACTGTATATCTTCCCCATTATAAAAAATGTTTCCTTTTACCGGAGAATCCAGTCCTGCAAGCAGCGATAAAAATGTTGTTTTTCCAGCGCCGCTTGAACCGACAATCGTATAAAATCTGCCTTCCTCAAATTCTATGGATACATTATTTAAAACCTGTTTATTTTTTTGTGATTTATAAGCATAATCTATATTTTTTACATTTAATATCATTCTTCAGACCTCCTTAACTCATTTCACTGAAAATATCTTTTGGATTCCTGCGTATTACCATAACTCCAGATATTCCGACAGAAAAAATAATCAATGCAATGATACAACTGCCATCAAATAACATGTTTTGGGGAGAAATGGTGACATTAACACCTGTAACTGTCGATTCTGATTCTTCAAATGGTTTCGCAACTTTCCCCTCATCTAACAAGTCTTGTTCTTTTTCCTGCCTCACCTGTTGGTCTACCAAATAATTTGCAGTAACCTTTGAAACGAAGGGCGCTACAGTAAAAGACAGCATAATTGCCATAGCCGTTATTAACAGCGCCTCTAAAAAAATCTGTCCTAAAATTTTTACTTTTGCTGTGCCAAGCGCCAGTAAAATACCGATTTCCTGCGCTCTGTTTTTTAGCCAGAAGATAAATACCAAAATCAAAATAATAGAACTGGCTCCAATTATTATAAAAATGAGAATTTGGCTGACATTCTCTAAATCATTGAAATTTGAGGACATTGTTTCAAGATTTCCATTATTATCAATCAGGTCATACCGTTCCCAGTCAATATTTGTTTTTTTGATTGCTTCTTTTACAGGAGCATATTGATTTACATCCTGAACTTTAAAATATGCTTTTTCGTATAATGGGTTTTCTGTGTTACCATCTGCTTTTTCTGGAAAATTCAAATCTGTAAAGATGACATTTTCGGAACGGAATGTGTCACCTGACATACAAGGCGTCATTTTTTCCTTTACCTCATAAATTCCAACAATTACCGCCTCACAGACAGTTGAATTTTCCTTGTCGTGATAATCATTGAATTTTAACTTAGCTCCTAAGCCCAAATGATTTTTTTCTGCTAATTCTTTGGAAATCACGCATACATTAGAATCATCCTCATTGATCAGGCGTCCCTCTTTTATTGTTACATTTCCCGATAGTACATTAGAATCCAATTCCATTTTTTTATTTCCAATCAGGCTTACGCCTAAAAGATCAGAACTCTGGTCTACATCACTGTCCTCTATTCTGGAAAAATTCACTGGATTTACTGCGGTAACAGCAGTCGTTATGTTATAATCGGAAATTCCCGAAACAGCTGCAATTTTTTCTATATCCTCCATTCGTAATGTTTCAAATGAATTATCTGTAGATATTTGCCAGGATGTACCCCCGGCAAGTTCCGATTTTTCAACATGAACGCCGTCAAGGCTTCCTTCGGTACTTTCTCCCAATCTGTTTAGCGCCTCATCAATTCTTGTATGACGGTTTGCTTCATTTTCTGTCAAAATAAAGCCAGCGCCAATAGCCTGTCTTGTTTTATCCTGCGTTGCGACACTGGCATTTTTGCTTGCCATGCCGGATAACAGAAATAGGCTGATAATAAATACTATGAAAAAAAGTAAAATGCTTTTCATTGGTTTTCTAATTACGGAACGCCATGCCATCTGAAAACTGTTCATTCCTTATCCCTCCATTCTTGATAAAGTATCTTTAGGCTTCGCCCTTAATATTGGAAGCAGCGAAATAGTGACTGATGTCAGTACAATAGCTCCGCCCCAAACCATTAAACTACCTACATCTTTTCCTTGTAGAAAAACATGCAAAGAAACTTTTGTCTCTTCAGAATAGGTAAGAACTGACTGTAAGAATTTGGCCATAATACTGCCCAAACCACAAGCACCTATTACAGATGTGATAAACACAAGGAAGGATTCTAAAAATACTTGTAAAAAAATACTGTATTTTGATTTGCCAATACTAATAAAAATAGCGGCTTCTTTCTGTCTTGTACGCATCCACATACAAAGCAGCAGCGATACAATTGCAATTCCTGTTATAAGCGTTAAGGCAAGCATAAGATTTGCTGCTCTGGTAATCTGCTCTAAGGGCAGCGCCATTTGTCTGTATAAAGTATCTGAAGAAGTAAAACTTACATTTTCAGAAAAAATAGAGCGCAGATGTTCTTCCAGCATGGAAAGCTGTTGTGGATTTTTACTGTACACGGAAACTTTATAATATCCTGCATTTCTCCCAAACTGTGCATACGATTCGTTATCAATGAACAACTGATTTTCAATTCTGTTCACAGAATCCATTTTTTCTGTCTGCTTTCGTTCACTGCCGGATAAAAATATACCGATAATTGGAACAGAAATCATTTCTCCATTATCATTTTCTAACTCGATATTATCGCCAAGATGCAATCCGTTAAAATCTGCCAGAAGAGAATTGACAACAACACCCTTTTTATCTTTTGAAAGATAATCTCCATCGATCAGGCGGTACTTTTCTTCGTAAAATGCGCTGTCATTTTGTAAATCATCATAGGAAAGCAAAGTTATTTTTCGATTACTTTCTTCTGTAGAATCGCTGTTTGTAACAGGGGAAAAATTTATAGGAAACGCAGATGCTTTATCCAAACGATTGAGCGATGATACTTCTTCCAGGCTTAATAGTTTCTCTATTTCCTGCTGCGTTATTTTATTTTCTTCTTTAGAAATTTCCAAAACGATTTTTGCTTTCGCTTTTTCCTGTATGTCAGCTTTTGAATCTTCCGTTGCCCTAAGAATCATATTAGTGCTTAATATCATGCTGCAGACCAGCAATAATACGAGAAGCAATAAGGTTGTTTTTGCTTTTTTTCTTTTTAGATAACGGAAAGCCAGTTGATAAAATGTCACAAACACACCCCCCTACTCGTAGCGCACAATAATCACTTTTGAAGCTGAAAAATTATGTGTATCTTCAGAACTGCCGTAAATCAGCAGGGAAGTTTGTTTCTTTATGTCAGAGACAGCAGCCTTGCTGATATTCGCCGTTCCTGTAGTTAAATCCATGACAGCAGTCTGAAAAATACAATCCGGTTCGTAGGAAATGGTAACATTAGTTTCCTCTTTTTCATTTCCAGGCGCTGCAACAGCAGCAGTATTTCCATCATTCGTAACGGGGGTGACAACACAGCCATTTTCGGAAAATTCGATAACGCTTCCCTGCAAGTCAGAAGAACTAATCAAGCTATCGCTGTCCGTATTATCTGTTTCGTCTGTTAAATGATCATCGTCCATATTATCTGTTTCGTCTCTTAAATGACCGTCTTTTGAATCATCAATTACATGGTCATTGTTTTTTGCACCTCCGTTTTCGGATACGCCGCACCCAGCCATAACAAGTGCGCACATACCGATCAGTATACCTTTCCTAAACTTTTTGAATTTCATTGTACTTCCACCTTTCTTTATATTGTGCCATCATTATAAATAAAAACATTTCTAAAAATCCTGTAAGATGAAAGAAAATCTTTCGGGATTTTTACAGGATTTTTAGATAATTCTTTGTTATACTGATTTTAAGTATAGAAAGAAAGGAATTTCGTATAGATGAAAATACTTCTAATGGAAGATGATTTAGAACTTTGTAATGTGATACAAGTGGAATTAGTCAAAAATGGATATATCGTTGATTCTTGTAATGATGGCGAAACTGCTATGTTATACGCTTTAAATACAGACTATTCTTATGATCTGGCCATTGTAGACCGGATGCTGCCTGTCATTGACGGATTAACAATTATAAAGGCTATGAGAGCAAAAGGAATCTCTATTCCGGTGATTATTGTCACTGGAATGTCCACAATTGATGACAGAATAGACGGTTTAGACGGCGGAGCAGATGATTATTTAGTGAAACCATTTCATGTACGGGAACTCTTAGCAAGAGTACGCGCCTTAACACGCAGGCCAGCAGAAATAAAAACAACTGACAAATTGACTTTTGCTGATTTGGAATTTAATAAAATGAATCGGGAATTGTTGTGCGATAACAGGAGAGTTTTATTAACCGCAAAAGAATGTGAATTATTGTACACCCTTATGCAAAGTCCGCAAATACTCTTTTCAAGAGAACAGCTTATATTGAAAATATGGGGGACATCTTCCGATGTTGAACCGGGAAATGTAGATAATTATATATCTTTTCTTCGGAGACGGTTAAAAGAACTTCATAGCTCCTGCAAAATAAAGACGGTCTATGGGGCCGGATATAAATTGGAGGATTAAATGCTTAAAAATTTATACAGGAAATTACACGTTATGTTTGTAATCTCTATGATGTTAATATTTACAATCGTAATCGGTATTCTTTCTGCAAACTATATGAAAGAAGAGTATGTGAACGATAGTTTTTTCTTTCAGAGAATGACTACCATTATGATATACGAGTTAGAGGCCAACGACCAAAATATAGAAAAAATAATGCATTCTTATGAGGACAAATATTCTATATTTTGTATTGCAAAAGACAGCGAGGGAACGATATTATATAAAAGTAATTTGATTTTTCCCACTGATACCGAAACACTGCTTAAAAATTTCAATGAACGGATGAATTTGCAGAAAACATTCACTATAGATAATTCATCTGTATCACAAAAAGACGGCATTATTGAGATTGCCGGTACATCAAAGGAAAAATACTGGGGAATTTCCGCTAAAGTAATTTCTAAAAATGACACGGTTTATCATTTAGTATTTCTATATAAACAAAAATCCGAAATCCATATTTTACAGAAACAACTTCCAATCTATCTTGTTTTATGGTTTTTGACCTTATTATCGGTAATTATTATTAGCGGGCTGCTCCTTAAAAAGGCATTTAAACCAACAGAACAAGTTTTAAAAAGCCAAAAAGAATTTATTGCTTCCGCTTCCCATGAACTTAAGTCACCACTCGCTGTTATCCTTGGAAATATTGAGCAATTAGAGAAGCAGGAAGAGAAACAGGAAGTTAAAAAAGTAATGAAAATCATAGATTCTGAATGTATGAGAATTTCAAGGCTGGTAAAAGATATGCTTCTTTTGGCATCCTCTGACGCTAACGCATGGTCGCTATATAAAAGTGATGTCAATGTTGATACTTTACTGATTACTCTATATGAATCTTATGAGCCAATTTGTATTAGCAAAAAAATATCCTTATATCTGGACATTTCAGAAAACAGTTATCCGGCGCTTTATACGGATCAACAAAGACTTACGCAAATACTGAACATTTATATGGATAATGCGATTCAGCATTCCGTAGAAAACAAACGTATTGAAATCCAAACAAAAGTAACTGTAAAAAGTATAACTTTTCTCGTAGTAGACCACGGACAAGGAATTGCAGAACAAGATAAAACATATATTTTTGACCGTTTCTATTGCGCTGACAAGTCAAGAACCAATAAATCAAATTTGGGGCTGGGACTAAGTATTGCTGATGAATTGGCAAAAATGCTGAATGGCAGAGCCGGATTCAAAGACACAAAAGGCGGTGGGGCTACATTCTTTGTAACAATTCCTTTAAAATAATTGTAATGGCTGGCAAAGCATACTGTTAAGGTTTATCTGTCTGTTTTTCCCCATCTTTAAATACGCCGACTAAAGTAAGGTTCTTGTCCAGCAGCAAAAAGTCCGCTGCTTTGCCAACTTCCAAGCTTCCGTAATCACTATCAATGTGAATAGAGCGCGCCGGGTTGATGGTGGCGCACTGTACGGCAGTTTCTAAAGGAATGCCCATGGAAACGGCGCAGCGCATACATTCTATAAGATTGGTGACGGAGCCGGCAAGAGTGCCGTCTTCTAAAGTCGCCAGGGTGCCGTTTACCTGTACATTTAATCCTCCGAGCGTATAATTGCCATCGGAAAGTCCCGTGGCGCGCATACTGTCGCTGATAAGAACTACACGTTCACGGCCGAACATGGCGAAAGCGGCGCGGATGACGGAGGGGGCAATGTGTATACCATCACAGATAATTTCTACAAAACAGTCTGAAGTATCAAAGGCGGCGCCGATGACACCGGGGGCCCGGTGTGTGAAAGGCGGCATAGCGTTGAACAAGTGCGTCACATGGTCTGCACCGCAGGCAAAGGCTTTTTTTGCGGTGTCATAGTCACTTTGCGTATGTCCGATGGAGATAGAAATGTCTCTCAGTTCTGACTGTTTGACTTTTCGGATGAAATCTATGGCGCCCGGTGTTTCAGGAGCTAGTGTCACGAGTTTTACAAGGCCGCCGGCATAATCCTGTAATAGTTCTAAAAGGGAAAAATCCGCCTGATGGATGTAATCGGGATTTTGTGCGCCGCGTTTGGCATTGGAAATAAAGGGACCCTCCAGATTAATACCAACCAGCCGTGAGCCATTCCTGCTGTCCTTATGCGAAAAATCCTCAGCGCATTTGCAGATGTTTTGCAGTGTTTCCGGGGATAATGTCATGGAAGCCGGACAGATGGAAGTGACGCCTTGTGATAACTGATAGGCGGCGATGGAAGCCAGTCCATCGGGAGAGGCGTCGCTGAAATCATGTCCCGCGCAGCCATGAAAATGAATGTCGACAAGCCCAGGAATTACATAGCAGCTTTCGGCATCCAAAATAGTATCTTCGGAAGAGGACAGGGAAAATCTGCCCCCTTCTGTATAAAGTGTTTCTTTTATAAATCCTCTTCCTTCGTGAAAGACAAGTCCGCCAATGATTTTCAAAACGATACATCCTTTCTTACAACAAAACAGGGGCTGTCACAAAATAGTCGCTATATACAATATATGTCAATCAGAAAAAAATGGATATTATCCATATATTGTATGTAAGCTACATTTTGCGACAGCCCCTGCTAATTCCTATATGTTACAAAGGCTCAATGCTTCTGCATCGGCAACCAGCGTTACATCCGGGTGCATTTGCAGGATAGATGCCGGTACATCCGTTGTTACCGGGCCGAAAAATGCTTTCTGCACAATGCCAGCTTTGCCTTTGCCGTTTACAATAATCACAATCTTTTTTGCTGACATGATGGATTTAATTCCCATGGTGCACGCTTTGGTGGGGACGTCTTCCAATTTCTCAAAAAATCGGGAATTTGCCTGAATTGTGCTCTCTGTAAGCGATACACAGTGGGTGGGCTGTTCAAATGGAGTTCCCGGTTCATTAAAGCCAATATGCCCATTATTCCCAAGTCCCAAAAGCTGCAAGTCAATTCCGCCCAATGATTGGATAATCTGCTCGTATTCTGCGCACGCTGTCTCGGCGTCTGCCGCCAATCCGTCCGGTATATGCGTATTCTCCGGCGCTATGTTAATCTGGCGAAAGAGATTTTCATTCATAAAATAGTAGTAGCTCTGCGGGTTATCGTGTGTAAGTCCCAGATATTCGTCCAGGTTGACGGATTTCACCTGAGAGAAATCAAGATCACCCTGTTTATAACGTTCCACAAGATTTGCGTAAAGCCCTAGAGGCGAGGAACCAGTTGCAAGGCCCAGCACACAGTCTGGCTTTATAATTACCTGGGCGGAAATAATATTTGCCGCTTTGCGGCTCATATCGTTATAGTCATTTGCTTTGATAATCTTCATACAATACGCCTTTCAAAAGACGGAGGAGGGGGGATTTGAACCCCCGCGCCGGGACTACCGACCTACTGGTGTTCGAAGCCAGACCCTTCAGCCACTTGGGTACTCCTCCAAAATTATATTGTGTTCAGTAACAGTATAACAAATATTTCTAAAAATGCAAATGAAAAATCTTGTGGAGAGTAAAAATATGGGATATAATTATAAGCACAAGTTAAATTCTCCATAATTTATACGGAGGGACATCAAACAAAATGCAAAGGATGTGATATCATGAAACGAATTGGAATGTTGACAAGCGGCGGCGACTGCCAGGCGTTGAATGCCGCAATGCGAGGCGTGGTAAAAGGGCTGAGCAAGAATCTGGAGGCATTGGAAGTGTACGGTTTCTATGAGGGGTATAAGGGTCTCATCTACGGAAACTACCGTCTGCTTACCTCCGGTGACTTTTCCGGAATCCTTACCAAAGGCGGTACAATCCTCGGAACCTCAAGGCAGCCATTTAAAATGATGCGGGTGCCCGATGAGAAGGGGTTGGATAAGGTAGAGGCCATGAAGCAGACTTATTATAAGCTGCGTCTGGACTGCCTGGTAATCCTCGGAGGAAATGGAACGCAGAAGACAGCAAACCTTTTACGTGAAGAAGGCTTGAATATCATTCATCTGCCTAAGACAATTGACAATGATATTTTTGGCACGGACGTGACTTTCGGCTTCCAGAGCGCCATCAACATTGCCACGGATGCGATTGACTGCATCCACACGACAGCAGCATCACACAACCGCGTGTTTATTGTGGAAGTTATGGGACATAAGGTTGGCTGGCTGACATTGTATGCCGGAATGGCAGGCGGCGCGGACATTATCTTGCTGCCGGAGATACCTTATGACATCAATAAGATTGTAGAGGCGATTGAAGGAAGAAACCGTTCCGGTAAAGGATTTACCATTCTTGCGGTGGCAGAGGGCGCGATTTCCAAAGAAGACGCCAAGCTCAGCAAGAAGAAATTAAAAGAAAAACAGGAGAAGAGCAAATATCCGTCTGTTTCTTATGAGGTTGCAGCGCGTATCCAGGAGAAGACCGGAAGCGAAGTGCGCGTCACAGTTCCCGGACATACCCAGCGCGGCGGCAGTCCCTGTCCGTATGACCGCGTACTCTGTACGAGACTGGGTGCGGCAGCGGCGGAGCTTATCCTCAACGATAAATATGGTTATATGGTCGGCATGATTGATGGAAATACCAAGAAAGTGCCTTTAGGGGACGTCGCAGGAAAGCTTAAGATGGTAGAGCCGGATTCCAAGATTATCCGTGAGGCAAAATTAATAGGAATTAGTTTTGGAGATTAAACATGTCGTATACTGCGTTATACCGCAAGTTCCGTCCTCAGGAATTTGAGGATGTAAAAGGACAAGAACATATTGTTACAACGCTTAAGAACCAGATTAAAGCAGATAGGATATGTCATGCCTATCTGTTTTGCGGGACGAGAGGAACCGGGAAAACCACCATTGCTAAGATATTCGCCAAGGCAGTGAATTGCCAGAGCCCGGAAGCTGGAAGTCCTTGTGGAAACTGCCCCTCCTGCAAGGCAATTGCAGCGGGCAGTTCCATGAATGTAATTGAAATTGACGCCGCCTCCAACAACGGTGTGGATAATATCCGCGAAATCCGTGAGGAGGTGGCATATTCACCGGCAGAGGGCAAATACAAAGTATACATCATTGATGAGGTTCATATGTTATCAATAGGGGCTTTCAATGCATTGTTGAAGACTTTGGAGGAGCCCCCTTCTTATGTAATCTTCATTCTTGCTACCACAGAAGCCCACAAAATTCCGGTTACCATTCTTTCGCGGTGCCAGAGGTACGACTTCCGCAGGATTTCTATTGAGACAATTAGTGGGCGGCTGGCAGAGCTGATGGAGCATGAGCAGGTGACCGTGGAGCCGAAGGCAATACGTTACATTGCCAAGGCGGCAGACGGTTCCATGCGTGATGCCTTAAGCCTATTGGATCAGTGTATTGCATTTTATCTGGGGCAGGAACTAACGTATGACCGTGTACTGAATGTCCTGGGAGCCGTAGATACAGAAGTATTTTCTGAGATGCTGCGCCTGATTATGGCAAAAGATATTTCCGCCGTAATTGCCCGATTGGAGGAATTGATCATAGAGGGACGTGAGCCTGGGCAATTTGTGACGGACTTCACATGGTACCTTCGCAATTTGCTTTTATTACAGAGTTCTGATAATATGGAGGATGTGCTTGACATTTCCAGCGATAACCTCGCTCTGCTCAAAGAGGAGGCGGCGATGGCAGACACTGTGGAATTGATGCGCTATATACGCATATTTTCGGAGCTTTCAAATCAGATCCGCTATGCAGTGCAGAAGCGGGTGATGATAGAAATTGCCCTGATTAAACTGTGCAGGCCAGAAATGGAAAAGGACTATGATTCTCTGGCGTTGCGGGTTGCTCAGTTGGAGAAGAAAATAGAAAATGGACTTCTTGCGCCTTATCCGATGGATATTTCAGCGGGACCAGGGCAGGGCATTTCGCCCGCAGGCAATGGTAATCTTGCGGGAGCTTACGGCGAGAGCGCTTTTAGCGGAGGCCAGACAGCGAAACCGGCGCTGCCCAAAGCGATTCCCGAGGATGTGCAGCAGGTTGTACGGAATTGGCGTTCCATTGTGGAAGAGTTGTCCGGCGGGTTGAAAAATTATTTAAAGCTTGCCAGGCCAAGCCTGACAGAGGGCGGGCAGCTTTTGCTTATATTAGAGGATGAGGTGGCAGAATCTTTTGTGAACACAGAAGAACACCGGCAGGAATTGACAGATGCCATGGCGAGAAAGACGGGCAAAGAGATTTCGTTCAAAATAGAAGCGAATTCTACCAACCAGCCGTTTGAGGAATCGTATGTGGATTTGGAAAAGATGATAAATATGGAGATCACGATTGAAGATTAGGAGGATATAAAAATGGCGAAACGTGGAGGTTTCCCGGGAGGAATGCCCGGCAATATGGGTAATCTGATGAAACAGGCGCAGAAAATGCAGAAACAGATGGAGGATGCGACCAAAGAACTGGAAGAGAAAGAGGTTACGGCAACAGCCGGCGGCGGCGCCGTGGAAGTGACAATTTCCGGTAAGAAAGAAGTAACGAAAGTGAAACTGTCCGAGGAGGTTGTAGACCCGGATGATATTGAGATGCTGGAAGATTTGATTATGGCGGCAACGAATGAGGCGCTGCGTAAGATTGAGGAGACATCACAGCAGGCAATGGCGAAAATTACCGGCGGGCTGGGCAGCGGCTTCCCATTCTAACTTAGGGAGGGACGCATGGATTACTATAGCAGCCAGATAAGCAAATTGATTGAAGAACTGTCTTCTCTGCCTGGAATTGGAAGCAAGTCGGCACAGCGGCTTGCTTTTCATATTTTAAATATGCCAATTGAGCATGTGGAGAGACTTTCTTCTGTGATTGTGGAGGCCAGAAAGAAAGTCAGATATTGTCAAAGTTGTTTTACACTCACAGACGATGAGTTTTGTCCCATCTGTAAAAATGCAGGGCGCAACCATAAAATGATTATGGTGGTGGAGGATACAAGAGACCTTGCCGCCTATGAGAAGACCAACAAATATGAGGGCGTATACCATGTTCTGCATGGGGCAATCTCTCCGATGCTGGGAATCGGACCCAATGACATCAAACTTAAAGAGCTGATGCAGCGTCTGCAAGAGGATGTCGATGAAGTGATTATTGCCACCAATTCCAGTTTGGAGGGGGAGACCACAGCAATGTACATTAGCAAACTAATTAAGCCCACAGGAATAAAGGTTTCCAGAATTGCCAGCGGCGTGCCGGTAGGCGGCGATTTAGAATATATAGATGAAATGACGCTGCTACGCGCCTTAGAGGGGCGGACAGAACTGTAAACATTGTAACTGTTACTTAGTGACAGGGATTTGCAAAAATTTCCAATCATGTATGCTACCATCGTGGAAAAAGAGGTGAGAACATGATAGAAATTATTTGCAAAGATGACCCCCAAAAAGCGCCCTTGGGCAGTAGGGAGGACACTGTTTTCCTGCCGAAAAACATTCGTCAGGTAGGCAGTCCCAGGGGAAGGCACCGGATTTACCTGGAAGATTATGTGTATACATATCTGCGGAGCGCGGCCAAGAATAACGAAACATGCGCGGCCGTATTTTTAGGCAAAAGCCAGGTAGTGAAAGACATTCGCTATACGTTTGTCAGCGGCGTTGTAGAGTGCAGCGCAGCAGTTTTCCAGTGGGAAAACATCTGCCTCGATGAAAGCTTTTGGGATTATATATACAAAGAGCAGAAACAATTCTTTTCAGAGTTAGAGATTGTGGGCTGGGCGCTGGGAAGAGCGGGACAGGCCATGGAATTGACGCCGGCAGTGGAAGCTGCCCACCGCAAATATTTTGCGGGCAGGGATAAAATTCTCATGTTAATAGACATTCTGGAGGGAGAAGAACTGTTTTTCATTTATGAGCAGGGCTATCTTCAGAAGCGTGAGGGCTATTATATTTACTATGAGAAAAATCTTGCCATGCAGGAATACATGATTTATAAGCGGGAAGAAGAAATGCGCCTTGCGAAACTTAGATATAGTGAGTTAGCGGCAGAGGATGCAGGGGAAGAGACGGAGAGGCTTTCCGGGGAAGAAGCTGGACAAACAGGTCTGCTTTTCGCAGAAAAAGATGGACAAGCAAGTCAGGTTTCCGGGGAAGAAGCTGGGCAAACAAGTCAGATTTCCGGGGAAAAAGCTGGGCAAACAAGTCAGTTTTCCAAGGAAAAGGCTGGGCAAACAGGCCATTCTTTTGGGGAAGAGACGGAACAAACGGATTTGTTTGCGGAAGGCGATGGGGAGCAAGAAGCAGAATCTGTGATTCAGACGGAACAATGGCAGGATGCAAGACCAATCCCGAAAGAGCCAAAGACGCAGGCGGAGGAGGCTTTGGAGAGTTACCGCAAAATGCTTTTGGAGCGTCAGGGAAAGCGTGAGGAGCGTCAGAATCGTAAATTTCTCTATACAGCATCTTCATTTTTCCTAGTTGTACTCTGTGTCATAGGCATTACCACTATCAATAATTACCGAAAGATGCAGAAAGTGGAGGATGTCTTAAGTATTATGAACCATGGCAAAAATCAACCTTCAGCCGCTGGCGGGGCTGAGGTGGCAACAGATAAAAATAATTCATCAGACAAGGATTCCCTAGTTGTAGAAACCATTGAATCCCAGATAGAACCGTTGGATTCTAACAATGGGGAGCAGGATGCTTCTACAAAACCCAACGATGATACGAAACAAAAGGATTCTGAAAATCCGACGGATGGCGAAAATCAGGATGATTCCGGTAAGCGGTCAGATGATGTTGGACAGGGTGAAAAAGCGAAGCCAGCAGATGATGCAAAGCAGGAGGGCGATGAGAAGCCGGCAGATGATGCAAAACAGGAGGACGATGAGAAGCCGGCAGATGATGCAAAGCAGGAGGACGATGAGAAGCCGGCGGATGATGCAAAGCAAGGAGATGCGCAGGAGACGTCCGCTGGGCAGACGGGGCAGCAAAGATATTATACGGTGCAGGCGGGCGACACGCTGAACTCTATTTGCCTTAATATTTACAAGACAAAAGATATGGTAAAAGTATTGAAAGAAGTCAATGGAATTGAGGATGGCGATAAGATTCTTGTGGGACAGAAATTGCTGCTTCCATAAAAAGAGGAATTTTAAGGATAGAAGATAGGGATAAAATTTTTGTAAGGCAGAAATTGATTGCTGCTTTCATAAAAAATTAATAAACAGAAGAGGAGAGTATGCTATACTATTACAACATTTTAAGTAGTTGGCTATTTGACTTAAATTTGTTGTACTAATTCTGGAGGTGCAATTTTGGACAAGCAGGCATACCGGGTGGTAACATCAGACGTAAATGAAATGAATGAAAAAATCCACAGACACCGCAGGAGAATTCTAATCCTGACGGTGCTTGTGGTTGTTTTAGTATTGGGGACATTGACGGGCGTTTACATTTATCTTCAGACAAGAAATTATACGGATTACGAAATTGTAGAGTCTGTGAAACGTGAAGAATCCAGTGGCACCGGTTTTGCCGTATTTAATGGAAATGTTATTAAATATAACAAAGATGGCGCAACTTGCATCAGCGTCTCTAATCATATGGTTTGGAATCAGACTTATGAAATGCAGTCTCCCATGGTAGATACCTGTGAAGGGTATGCAGTCGTTGCCGATAAAAAGGGGGAGAGTATTTATATTATGGACATGCAGGGACCATGCGGAGAAATTAAGACAACGATGCCTATCCAAAGGGTGCAGGTGGCAAACCAGGGAACGGTAGCTGTTTTGATGGAGCGGGATGGAACTGGCTATATCCATTTATACGACAAAGCAGGGACTTTTCTGGCGGAAGGCGAGTTTCACACGGAAAACAGCGGCTATCCGCTGGACATTGCGATTTCCAATGATGCCAAGAAAATGGCGGTGTCCTTGTTGGACGTCAATGAAGGTAAGGTAAAGACGACAATAAGATTTTTTAATTTTGATGCTTCCGGGCAGGAGGAGATAGATAATGTTGTGGGAGAGTTTTCCTATGCGGATATGGTATTTCCCCAACTGGAATTTATGACGAACGACATTATGGCGGCGTTTGGCAATGGTAAGACAGTAATTTTTGAGGGAACACAGACGCCACAGGAGAGAAATGAGGTTTCCACAGAATTGGAAATCCGCAGCATTTTTTATAATCAAAAGTATTTGGGTTATGTCTATGAGAATGAAAACAGCGAGTCCCCCTATAAAATGCAAGTGTTTGATTTGGCAGGCAAAGAAGTTTTTTCTAAGGATTTTCAGGTACAGTATGAAGAGATTGGTTTTTTGGAAAATGGCGAAATATGTGTGCGCGGTGAATCAGAGTGTGCTATTTATACGTTGCGGGGATGGGAAAAATTTCACGGCAATTTCGATAAGGGCATCCAGAAAGTCCTGTCTGCAGGAGGAATTCGCAATTACATATTCTTGAGAGAGGGAGAGACACAAAAGGTAAGGCTGAAATAGGAGTGAGAAAATGGATATAGTATTGAACGTGGTATTGCTGATTTTGTCGGGATTTGCGCTGCATGGGTATTTGCGCGGGCTAGTGCGCGTGTTGTTCTCTCTGGCGGCGGTATTTATCGCTATCGGCTTTGCCACAGCGCTTGAACCCTACACGGCGCAGTTTTTAAAGACACAGACGCCCTTGTATGATACAGTGAAAGAAAATTGTACGGAATATTTACAGTCAATCTTGGAAGATGAAGTTCAGCACAGGGTAGAAGAGCATGAGGAAGTTCCAATCTTAGGCATGGAGTTGCCGGAGGAGATTCAACAGCTTTTCGGGGGGAATGCAACAGAGCAGTCTAGCAGCCTGATAGAAGATACTGGTATCTATGATAAAGCAGGAGATTTTGTGGCCGACCAGGTTGTGCATCGGCTGGCATGGGTGTTGGCTTTTACGGTGATTCTGATTTTGTTGGCTGTTGCGGTCCACTTTTTGGATGTGCTTGCAAAGCTTCCTGTATTGAGAAATATCAACCGTATAGGTGGGCTCGCTGTTGGTCTTTTAGAAGGATTGGTAGTTGTGTGGATTTTACTTTTAGTGATTGTGTTATGTCAGGGGACAGAGTTCGGCAGGGAGTTAATGTCTTCTGTGGAAACGAATGCATTTTTAAAATTTTTAAATGATAATAATCTACTTGAACAGTTGATTTTAAGGTGATTGATAACATTTTTTGTAAAAAATTGAAAAAAAATTCAGAAATATGCTTGACAAGTAAAAATAACCATGATAATATATACGAGCTGTCGCAGTAAACAAACAGCACATGACCTTGACAACTGAACAGTGGAATGACCTTGAAAGATTCAAAAGAGTATCTGCC
>CAJUTD010000017.1:0-5357 GCA_910589635.1 uncultured Lachnospiraceae bacterium
CTTAGCAACAACGCAAAGAGATAAATAGGATAGGGGTACGCTCAAATGGCAATTTACGAAAATACATTATTATGGAAAAGGACATTAGGCAGGCAGGACGAAACATATATTGATGATTATCCATGCAGTTTCAGAGGCATGGGGTTCCGATGCCGCCGTGGTGGAGCAGAATGCACGATTCTACAGTGATGAAAAGAAATATACCGCTGTGATAGGGAAGGCGCAGGGGAAAGAAATTCGTATGGAAGTGGATATTTTAAATCGGGAATAGGAGAGTAATGATGACAGTACAGTTTTATGAAAAAATGGATGAGCGATTGTTAAAATATGCGGTGATTATTGCGCGGACAGACGGCAGGTATGTCTTTTGCCAACATCGAGACCGGGATACCTGGGAGATTCCCGGAGGACGGCGGGAGGCGGGTGAGGGAATCTTAGATGCAGCCAAAAGAGAATTGTATGAAGAGACAGGAGCGGTGTCATTTGAAATTCATCCGGTCTGTGTATATTCCGTGATCGCGGAAGATGAATTTAATGGACAGGAAACGTTTGGCATGCTCTATCATGCGGATATTTTTACATTTGAAGAGCAATTACATCATGAGATAAAGAAGATTACGATTATAGACGGACTGCCTGAGAAATGGACGTATCCGCAGATACAGCCTAAGCTGCTTGAGGAGGCTGTGCGGAGGGGGTTAAAAATGCAAACTTGACAATTCTATACCATTCTGCTACACTTACTTTCAAACCCATTATGGGAGTGGATTTTTCAAGAGAAATCTTTTTTCGCCACACAATCGCAAAGACGCGTTTGTGTGGCGATTTTCATATCATAGGAACATAGGAAACGGGAGGAAGAGAACATGGAACAGGAATTTATGAAAGAGAGAAAGATACTGCCCCTTGTGCTGTCAATGTCCATGCCGATGGTAATTTCCATGGCGGTCAATTCGCTGTATAATATTGTGGACAGTTATTTTGTGGCGCAGTTGAGCGAGGAGGCGATGACTGCACTGGCTTTGGTCTATCCGGTACAGAATATGATTAATGCTGTGGCGATTGGCTTTGCCATTGGCATCAATGCTGTGGTGTCCTTTTATTTGGGTGCCGAGGAGAAGGAGAACGCAGACCGGGCGGCAACTCAGGGGTTTTTGTGGAACCTGGTTCACGGCTTGCTGCTAATGATTTTGTGCATTGCGGTTATGCCCTCGTTTTTAGGGATTTTCTCTAAAGATGAAACGGTAGTAGGCATGGCGCTGGCGTATTCCAACCGGGTATTTTTATTTTCAACAGTGATTACATCAGGGCTGGTGTTTGAAAAGGTTTTTCAGGCAGTGGGAAAAATGAAAGTGTCAATGTTTAGTATGATATGTGGATTTGTCACCAATATTATTCTTGACCCGCTGATGATTTTCGGCGTTGGCTTTTTTCCCAAAATGGGCATTGCGGGGGCGGCATATGCAACCGGAATCGGCCAGGTGGTTTCTTTGGTTGTCTATTTGTTATTTTACAAAGTAAAACCGATTCCCGTCAAAATCAGGCGCAAGTATTTAAAACCGCAGAAAGATATGGCGGCAAAATTGTATGGCATAGGTATTTCGGCAACGTTAAACCTTGCGCTGCCATCTTTGTTAATTTCTGCGCTGAATGGGATTTTTGCAGGATTTTCGGAAAAATATGTGCTTGTGCTGGGCGTTTATTATAAATTACAGACGTTTATTTACTTGACGGCGAACGGCATAATCCAGGGAATTCGACCGTTGATGGGATATAATTATGGAGCCGGGGAAAAAGAACGTGTCAGGGAAATATTTGGCACAACGCTTATGCTGACGGCCGGAGTGATGGCAGTCGGTACGGTTCTGTCGTGGCTGATTCCAGAAAATTTGATAGGATTATTCACGTCGAATCCACAGACGATTCAAAGCGGTGTGACGGCGCTTCATATTATTAGTCTTGGCTTTATCGTGTCGGCTGTTTCGGTTACGTGTTCCGGGGCGTTGGAAGGGCTTGGCAAAGGGATGCCATCTCTGTATATTTCGTTGTTCCGTTATATTATTATCATTATTCCAGCGGCTTTTTTGTTCAGCAAATTGCTGGGAGCAAATGGAACATGGTATGCGTTCTGTTTTACGGAGTTTGTGACTGCTGGGATAGCGTATTTGATTTATCGGAAACATACGATGATAAAATAGATATGATTAAGGGGCTGTCGCACTAATATATTTACTCGTTCAAAAGGTTTCCATTGCTTTGCAATGTAAACCTTTTGAACGAATATATAGCTTGTAATTTATGTTAGAGCGACAGCCTCTTTTCCTTTAGATTTTATGCTTCATTGCTGTTGGGAGGATTTTGGCCTTCCAAAGCGGCAATCCTATTTGCTAATGCTGTAATGATATTTTCAGATGCGGATAGCCGTCCTTCTAAAGTTTGAATTGTATTTTCAGATGCGCAAACCCTTTCTTCCAGGTCAGCGATTTTTTGTGCCATCGCTTCCTTTTCACGATACAATTTTTGGACCATGTGTACGGTGAGCATTGTATATTCGCCATAACGCATGGAGTAGATATATTGTGGATTTGCGTCAGAATCCAGTGCCGGGGCGTATTCCGTGCGTCCATCTTCGTGCTTAATGAGAGTCATTTTTACGTCTTTACAGAAAGGGGAAAAACTTTGCGGGTACACGTTATGGCTACCTAGCAGCTCCTCAAGCTCTTGCGGAATTGTTCCCAAATGTGACTTATCCCCATTGTTAAGGAGGAATAAGTATGTCGGTGTTTCCAGGAAAACTTGTTCAAAGGATTCTGGGATAGGACTCTTATAATTCACGAAACTATCGTCTGAGATGGTTGCAATTTGCCCGTTGGAATAAATGGGGCCGCCTAAATAAGCAGCGCTATGTTCTGCTGTATGAAGGATGCCTTCTACAGTGAGATTGCCATTGATAGCTAAATTGCCCTCCAAAGTGGGATTGCCGTTCAAAGCCAGATTACCCTTCTCATCAAGAGACAGCAGATTTTCGGAGCCTTTGGAAATTTTAAATAGCTGATTGCCGTTGGGATTTATGGAAATCGTATTTTTGGCGTTTGCAGCCCATAGGCCATTTTCAGTGAGAGAGAACGATTCTTTGTTATTGGTAATGGTAAGGCGTTCTTGCAACGTAAGTTTTCCCACAATTGTATCGGCCAGGATGCCGTAAGCAGTTCTTTGTTCCGGGATATTAGGATCATGCAAATCGTAAGTTGTGTAATGATATTTTCCGATTGCAGTTTTGGCGTTCCGCCAATGATTATCGGTGAGGGAAATCGTGTTGCGGCTGATTTTTAGCTGGCAGTCGTCATATGTTGCAGTCAGGTTATCGAATTCCCGGCATAGCATGCCGTTGGAATCTATAATGATTTCCTGGGTTAGCCGGTCGTTCATAAGTTTTGTGCCTGAGACATTGATACCCTCATTTATCCAGGTATTTATCTGCTGGGAGGCGCTTGCCTGTTTTGCCATCTGCTGCTTGAACGAAGAATAAGATGATGAGAGGGAACTGGCAGCGTGCATGACAGATTTGACGTCCGATATCCCCGACCAGATTTTTTCCGCCGTCGAAAATTCTACTGGAAGAGTGGAAGGATCGTCAAAATTTATTTCGTATGACAAAAGCCGCAGGAAATAGATTTTATCATCCACCATCATATGAATCCAGTTTCCACATGCAAAATCGTCTGCCAATGGCTGGAATTCTTTAAGTGCGAGTAGATTGTTCAGGGAGGCGGAGATGTTATACTGTAGGTGGGATGCTTTGAAGAGCTCCTTTTTGGCGGCGTCTATTAATTCCTGGGCTTTGGCGGTTATCTGTGAATTATCCAGTCCGTCTGATATATAACTGTCGTTTTTATAACTGTCTTCTCTGCGGTAGGAGCAGAAGACGCGCCATAGATCATTGTTGATATTAGCGGCAAAGTCCAGCTCTTTTTTGACAGCTTTTTGAATTTCCACTATGTCTTTCGTCAGGGTGTGCACATTATCTTTATAGGACGTCAAAATGCCAATCTGCTCCTCCAGTATGGCGGAACGCTGCTGGTATTTTTTTCCCATCTTATTTTTTAGTTCCTCGTTTTCTGAATTGTTAATGATGAGGAAACAGTCGTCGTAGGCCGTTTTCGTGTTTATGAGGTGGTTGATGCTGTAATATTCAATTTTTGTGCGGAAATCATTATCGTCCAGCTTCATACTGGTGATGTCCCGGATGGAGTTATCCTGCTTCGCCATGGCGATATCAAGTTTCTGCTGTAAATACCTTTCCATATTGGAATCAACGTAAACGGTGAGCTTCTCTGTCTTTTTGACGGTGTCCTTATCAGAGATGTCCGTGAGCATAATATAGCCTTCCCAGATACCATTGCTGTTTTTGTTGTCTGCCGGCTGGTATGAATAATCAAAATCTCCAATGCTTGCCTGGTATAGCGCAGTGTTGATGCAGACCTTTGCCATTTCCAGGATGGCTCTATTGACAATGCTTTCTGCCGAATGCGCAGAATCGTTGACAGCAACCCGCTTCAAGTTATCCTTTATGTACTTTATGGCATCGTCTATGGACTGTCCGTCAATTGCCGGCGTTGGCATCATAGAAGATTTCAAATACCACTCGAGGTCAGTCAGCTCATACGAAAGCCGGCTGAGCTGATTGTAGCCGGTAATTTCAGGTGATATCTGCTGGTAAGAGGCGTTTGGGAATTTGGACGTTACATAGGAAATCGCTCTATTGCATGCTTGTGTGTGCAGGGGGTCCAGACGGAATCTGCTGTTGGAAATACAATATTCATATTTATCGTTGTATTGTTTAATTTGCTCCTTTAAATCCGCAGGCATATTTTCCAGCGCTTCTTCCGGGAAACTCCAAAGGTAATTCGTCCCATTGGGATTGCAGTTTGCTACGGTTGCCGTCATCAGGTCGTCACCGCCGGAAACACGGAAACAATTCTTTAATTCATCTTTATTGCTTTCGATGGAGGCTGATGTGGCAAGGTTATCCCTGGAAATGTAGATGGGCGTGTCTTTCCCATAGGCGCCGGCAAAATTTGTACTTCCGCATTCCGGGCATTTGTCGTGGAAGTCCCCGCGGTATTTGCAGTCGTTACATTTGTTGCACAAATCATATGCATGGACAAGCCTTGTGCCGTCCGGCCTTACGTCAAAAGTGAACAGACATTGGTACTGTTGTGCGATTTCCCCTGTCAGCTCATCATAGATACTTGTTTCAGAAATACTGAATTCGTAGAAAGAGGAAAGCTGCGCTAGAGTATCGTCGACATTCCCAATCTCATAATGGGAGGCTTTTTCCAGGATGCGGTGCAGAA
>CAJUTD010000017.1:5367-42901 GCA_910589635.1 uncultured Lachnospiraceae bacterium
CGACTTTAAAATTTTCTTTCTTTTCTGTATTGTCAGTGTTTCATCAATCGTTCCGCCTGCATTCTTTACGGTGTATTTTGGCTCGCTGTTCCAGATTTTTTCGTATTCGTCGATATTATCGGGATTACGGTAAAAAATGGTGGGGAAGTTGGCATCATAGTCCTCCCTTGCAATGTCAGATTCCGTATTGATTTCAATGTCGTACAGATTTATCTGTGACAATTCGGATTCCGCGAGAGCCCGGCAGGTTACAGTTTTGTATGCGCCGGCCTCCTCGGCCAGCGCAATTTGAATTTCAAAATATTCCCCATATTCCGGGATGCATACAATGTTGTAATCGTTGAGTTTATCCCACAGATGATCTTGTTCGCTGTTTATAGATTTGCTAACTTTGAACGACAATTCGTTTGCGGAATTAAAGTGGTTTTTATAGACAATTTCTGTGGCGGTGAGAGCGCCGATATTTGACAGATCCCTACGCTTCAAAAGAAGCGTAGGAGTATCTATCTGCAAGTTTTGGTTGTAAATTATTTTTGCCATGATGGGTTCCTCCTTTTTAAATATGTTTCAATTTTGCCATGGAATGGCCGCCGACGGCCCGGTCGATTGTCATGGACTGTATGGCTTTTTCAAATTTGTTGTCCCTTATCAATGCAGCTCTGAAATCCTCGTAGTTCGTCACGCCGGGAAGGCTCAGTTCGTTGATGGCGACGTTCACATTTCCGACGTCTAAATCTCTCTGTAGCTCAGGCGGGGCAGCGCAGGCGGCGTATGCAGCCTGCGGCTCTATGTGCAGGAAGGTCCTGACATCCTTGGGGGCCATCTGGGCATATTGTAAGAATTGCGCCTGTACCTGGGAGTCCGCCGAAGATGCTTCGCTGCCAGGGTTCCTGTTTGCTGCCTGTATGGTTGAAAGAATGGTTAATCCTGTGCTGGGCTGTAACGTAGGAAATTCTAAATCTTTGTGCTGCTTCTTCCAGGTTTCGTATGCATTAATGTCAGCCTCGTAAGCATTGCGTTTTTTGTTGAGGGAGTTTATCTTCTTTTTGGAGGCGCTTATGTTTTGGGTAAGGAGTTTCTTTTCTTTTGAAAAGTCTTCTTGGGGCAGATCGGTGCTGGGGCGGCCCTTCTCTGCATATGCCCATAGTTTTTTTTGTTTCTTTTCTTCGGCATTGATGACAGCAAGGCGGTCTTGCATTTTTGCAAGATCGTCTTTCTCTTTCTGAAGTTGGCGGTCTATTTCCGGTATCATTATCTGCGCTGACTGCGCATTTGATTTGAGCTGCCGTCCTTTTTGGCGTTCCTCTTCTTTGCGTTCATTTTCTTCTTTCTGTTTCCTTTCTTCCTGTGCCTTTTGATCCTTTTCTATGATGCGCTTCACATATTCTGAACTGGTGATATTCCCTTTTAGGAGCTCTTGCAGATCGGTGGAAGGTTCGCCATTTAGGGCGGCAAGGGTTGCGATGATGCTGTCAGACCCACTGCAGAGTGAATCGTTGATCATGGCGAGTATGGCGTCTGTGTCGTTGAGCTTTTCGTCGATAAATGACTCAAAATCATCGTAGAGCCCGTCGAGCATATCGTTCATGTCAGAGAGGTATTTGTCGTATTCGGCCTCTGCCAGGTTTTGCCGGGCAGCTTCCAGATCGACTTTAAGCTTCTGGATTTTGGCACGGGCCTCCTCGGTGTCGTTTCCTCCGTATGCGTGCAGCTGTTTTTGCAGTGCGGCGATAGTTTTGGTCTTTTCCGCTATGTTTTTCTGGTATTCATAGGCGTCTTTTTCGTTTTGCCGCAGGTCTTTGTATTTTTGGATCAATTTGTCCAGTGCGTCCAGCTGGGCCTCATATCCGTTCCGTATCAAGTCGGTGATGGAGCTTAATATATCCTCGGCGGACAGCTTGGAGTCTCTCTGTGCATCTTGCAGCTCCCGCAGCCTTTGGACTACCGCATCGTCGCTCAGGGACAGCTGGCCTTTGCCGATCTGCTTCATGATGCTGTTGTATTCCTGGGCGTAAGCGTCTGCCTGTGCAAGGTATGATTCATATTGCTGTTTGTAGAGCTTGAGGGTAGCTTTCCCGTACTCGGTGAATTCGCCGTTGTCTTTGTCGGTGAGGTCTTTGTTTTTGCCCATCAGATCAATGAGGAAGTCCGCTTCGCTGTTGATTCTTTGTATGGTTTCCAGTGAAGCGTCGAAGGTGTCCCATTTTATCTGGCGGATGGTATTTTTTAGCTCAGTGGCGGAAAGGACGGATTCGTCAATCTCGTTGGTGACGCTGTTGATGGCGTCTACCATTTCATGCCATTCGTCGGAGCCGTGTTTGATAAGCCCTCTGGAGACTGCCTGGTCCAGGCTTTTTTGCAGGGCATTTCTCTTGGCGGTGAGCTTTTTGTGCGTGCCGTTTTCAGCGGAGAGGAGCTGCTCATAATATGCCAGGTATCCCTTGTGTCCCTGCTCTTCATCGAGGGAAATCTTGCTGTTTAACGCTGCTTTTTTTTGTTCATTGTCTGCGAGGGAATAGTCATAGCCGGCGGCAGTGTTGTGGAAGCGTTCCGTGGCAAGGTCTGCCTTGTCCTGTTTGGAGGTCTGTGCATAGAGGTCAGCGGCGGCTTTGTCAGCGTCACGCGCTTCAAGGTATGCATTATACATCAGGCAGGCGTTATAGAGTTTTCCTTTATCCTTGAGGTTGTAAGCGGCTTTGAGGAGTTTTGAGGTTATGGGCTTTCCCGCCTTTGCCAGCGCCTGGATATTTTTGCGTATGTTTTTTTCTGCCGTTGTCTTGGCTTTCTTTGGCGCGGCGTTTTTTATCAGCCGGTTTTTCGTAACTTTGACATTGTGTTTGTCTGTTTTTACGGCAGCCTTGTAGGCATCCTTCCGTTTTTTGATGTTTTCGATTTTATCATTGATGAGGCCGTTTTTTAATTTAGGCCGGATGACGCTGTCCAGCCTGGCGTCAGTCAGGGCATCCTCGGAATCAAATTTGCTGATCTTTTTGTCAGCTTTGGCTTTGGAGAGTGCGGCGGCAGCTTTGGCGTTTTCGGCCATGGTTTTTTTTAAGTTCTGTGCAGTTTCGTTGTTTGACTGCATCCGCTTATCGTATTCATACCATTCTTCGGAGGCTTTGGCAACGGTTGCTTTGAGCTTGGCGAGTTCTTTGTTCTGGCTCCTGATATTGCCAATCTGCGAGCGGATGTTTTTGTTCATGGCCTTATAGCTTTTGATGTCCGCAGAAAATCCCCATGCTTCTTTGACGTCAATGGAGTTTTTAATTTTGTTGTTTTTGGCGTCAAACCGGGAGAAAAGTTTTTCATATCTGGTAATGCGCAGCTCAATTTTCTCGCGGGCAAGTTCTTGCTGCTCTTTTTTCAGGGCTTTGACGGCTTCCCTGCAGGCGAGGGCTTTTTCATACCATTCCTTGTATTCCCGGATGCGCTTTTTCGTGCCGTCATCCGAAATGGTCTCGATGTTCATGTTCCCGTCTCTTATCTGTGAGGCATATTTGGGGTCGAGCCCTAAATTTTCTGCGCGCTTGGTGTAGCTTTGCTCTGCCTGTGTCTGGATATCGATTTCCCGGCCTATTTCGGAAATCGCACTGGCATAGTAATGGCTGCGGCTTTTGAAGGATGCGAAGGCTTCCTTGGCGGCATTTTTGACCTCATCAATTTTGGTCTTGATGCGGGCGATGGCGGTTTCGATGAAATTGAAGGTTTCCGGGGTTTCGGTTTTGGGGGTTTCTGAGGGAGTCCGGCCGGAGGGGGATGAAGAAGGCCGGTTTCCTTGTATTCCGTTTAACAATATGGTTTTTTGTTTTGTATTTTCTTCGATTATCTCTTGAAGCGCTTGTTCCTTTGACATGCCATTAGTTTTTCTAAATCCCACGTCATCAAATCCACCTGTTTTGTTGACGAATTCAATTGCAGCTTCTGTACCAAAGAGCATGCCTACCAAGCTCTCAATAGCTGCTATATCGCCATTTAGGTTAAGGCCGGTAGCTGCAAATGCTTTTTTTGCCGTGGCAGCTGAAAGAAATGCATTTGCGACAGCTTCTGAAGCTCCCTGTTCCATCAGGAATGCATTTACTTCTGCTACACTTGCATCTGTAACCTCACCTTTGGCAAGTTTCAGGATATTTGCTTTCAGGCTGTTCATATCGTATTTTTCTGCGAGGGACTGCTGGACTATTTCTTCAGCATTTGCAACGCCCATTGCTTCCAATTGGCTGATATAGTAATTTTTCTCGCTCTCTGTGAGGTTCGCCAGGTAGTTATTGTTGTTCAGGAATGCAGAGGCAAGCCTGTTGGTTGCTTCTTGCACTTGTTCCATAGAGGAGGAAGCGCTGCCCATCACGGATTGGTAATTCGCCCATTCTTCTGTCTGGGCCTTTAGACCTTCATCCATGCCGGCAAGGACTTCAGAGTCGATGGGCTTGCCAGGGTTTTCCTGTCTGGCACGGAGGTTCTCAGTGAGCCCAGATATGCCTTTTTTCATAGAGGCGAGTTGTTCCGAGGATGAGACAAGCTGGTTTACTTTCCCGATGACTTCCTCAATTTCTTTGGTATTTCCAGGTTCCAGCCCGAGCTTGGCGAGGAAGTCCTCTGAGCCTTCGGTATTGTTGAAGGATTCTACGGTCAGCTGCCCAGTCTCGGCCAGGGAGAGGAGATCATTTTTGAGGGTTTTGAGGGAGTCGTCTCCCGTAAGGTCAAGGCCTTCCCAGGCTTCTGTAAATGTTGGGGTTTCAGCTTTCATAGCGTTTTTGTACATTTCAACAGCTTCTGTCAGGCTTTTTGCGTTTACGGTATATTCCTTCCATTTGTCAATTTTCCCGGATGTGTCGATCCCTAAATCTGTGAATGTATTTTGTATTTCCGTGTCTGTGCTGTTAAGGTTTTTGGAAGAATCTGCCACTGCCTGGTCATATTTTTCTTTCCAGTCTTCATCGGCCTGGAACCCCAGGTTGAGGCGGATGTCTTCGCCTTTCTTCCCTAACCTGCCCGCAATCAGGCCGGTATAGTGGTCGATCTTGTCCTGGTTCTGTTCGGATAAGTCATCGGGGTCCAGTTCCAGCAGCTTTTTGTAGGCAGCAGAAACTGCTTTCCTGTCGGAATCGTCAAGGTCTTTCAGGGGGAGGAGGATGCTGTCCCTGATCCATCTGCCTGCCCCGCCCTTGTCGTCCATTTCAACGGCGACGCTCTTGTCGAGGTTGGCGACCATGCCTATGGCAAGCTCCTGCATTTCTTTCCCATATCCGCCTTCCTCAAGGGATTGGAAGTCATACTGGGACTTGGTCTGTTCCATGAGGGAGGGAAGGTTTTCCTTAAATTCCTGTTCCAGCGCGTGCTCGTTGGATAGATGCTCCAGGTCTTTGTCATGGAGCTGTTCATTGATGAGGTGGAGGGGGATTTCAGACTGTGAGTGGATTTGGGTGAATACCTGCTCCTTATCTTCCTCTGACAGCGGGGCCAGGTTGAGCTGGAAATCAAATGTCCCGCCGCTTCCAGTCTGCATGAGGCTGCCCGGGTCTAACATGCCATTAAGCCGTTCCTGTTCCTCTGGCTTAAGGGATTTGTTATAGTTTTCCAGGGCGGCGTAGATTGCGTTGTAATAGGCGGAGTCTGTCTCATTTCCTATATTGCCGGATATCCGGAAGACGTCCGGGCGTTCCCCGTCCCCGCCCTGGGCGATGAAGCTGCCATCGAGGATGTTTCTGGCAGCCTCGAGGGCGTCCCGGCTGCCTTGGTCCTGCGCCTCGCTTTTCTCCAGCTCCCTGGTTTTGACAGCGATGCCCTTGAATGCCGTGTCGACGTCCTGGGAGATACGGTAGCCGTTCAGTTCCTCTTCGACCTTGAGCAGTTCTGCCAGTTCTTCTGAGGCATTGCGGCCGTGCTGCCCGAGGGAGAGGAGGGCGTTGCCGTTGTCGTCCACCCCGGCCCATAACGAGGGGAACGCCTCGGCCAGCCGGTTGGTGATGTCGAGGTAGGCCTTGAAGTCGCTGTCGGAGAGGGAGAGGTTCGTGTTGGTGGAGGTATCCACGCCCTTGGAGAGCTTCTCATAGGAAGCGCCGAGTTCCCCGGCAGCGCTTTTCTGGGACTCATATTCACTGTGGACCTCGGCGATGCGGGACTTGGCCTCCTGCGCTCTTTCGATGGCGATCTCGTTGGCGTGGATCCAGCTGTCCACCGCCTGGATGGCGAACTGGATGCCTTCCATGACTGCTGTGAAGGCGAACATGTTGCCTGCCGCGGCAAATGACCGGGAAGCGAACGATTTTGCCCTGCCGGAAAATGTCTGTGCCTGGAGGGCTTCGTTGTGGGCCAATGCTTCCTGGCGTAATTCTTCATTGCCCCGGAAGATATCTCCCTCTGTGCGGACCTGCCCCTGCGTGCGCTGTCCGTATTTGGCGATCCATTTCTCAGAGTCATCCAGGCTGTGATAATATTCCTGCCAGGTTTGATTGCCCTTTTGGATCTTCTTTTCTGTTAGGCTTAATTTATTTAACCAATATTTGGCATTAAAGCTGTCCTTATCGATCTTGGGATACTCTACATCTACGTCGATCAGCTGTGACGCGATGGAGGCCTTGGCAGGGTACAGCCTCCTAAAGACGCTGTCGGAGCCCCGCAGGGAGGCGGCCAGGCTGTGTGTCGCCTGCAGGTCCCGCTTTATGTCGCCGGCCCTGCCGCTGATGGCCGACCCGATCTCATGGAAGGAACGCCCGAACATCCCCCATTTGGAACTCAGTTTATCGATGTCACTGGAAAACGTTTTGAATACCATACTGTAACGTGTGAGCTGGCAGTTCAGGCAAGGCTGTGGACACTTTGCCGGTTATATGATAAAATGAGTAGAAATAAAGCTATGAGGAGGATATAGGAATGCCACATTACTACTGTAAAAGATGCGGGAGGATTTATGTAAGTGATAGAAATAAGGGAAGGTGCGACTGCTGCGGTTCAGATACCTACCCGGTCCCGGAGAAGTATTGGTACGAGGGGGATGAAGAGGAAATGACCGCTAAACTGCAGAAACTACTGCGGGAAGAGCTTGTCAAGACCTCCGACGTATACGACGAAGATCTCTTTGACCGCAGGGATGACATAATGTTTTCAAGAGGAAACAAAATGCTTGAAGATATGAATCGTGCGGAAGCCTTTGCGAAAGGCCGCGCCGGGGGCGGCCGCTTCGGCATCGAGTGTCCCTACTGCCATGCCACGAATGTCAGGAAGGTCTCCCTTGCAGGGCGGGCAGTGTCTGCCGGCATCTTTGGCCTGGGCAGCAAAAAGATCGGCAAACAGTGGCACTGCAACCGGTGCGGCAGTGATTTTTAAGCCGTATGGGGGCGTCCTTGCTTGCGGGCAGTATACCATCCCGGCCCATTCCGGGTTTTCCATGTATGCCATCCAAGTACCATTTCCCTTATTCTGTTCCCTTATCCGTTCCACAATGCATGGGCAGGGGATAAGGTCCCTGCGTTTGCGCAGCCTTTTCACAGGCCGCCCTGCCATGCCAGGCAGTACCGAGCGCATCTTCGGCGGGCATCGTTGCATATAACCTGCCGTGGGAGTTGCCGCTGCTGTGGGGGCTTGCCTTAACGTTTACCTGGGCGCAAGGCCTGTCCCTGCGGATTCATCGAGCGTCACGTTGTTACGAACCGTGCCATGTCGCCATGGCAGGAGAGTAGTGATACGCTGCCATTACGCAGCCGTTGTACTTTGTTCCCGCATATTGTCCCTGTTATTTATTTACCCTGTGTATCGCACATTCGGCGCCATGGAAACTCCGGTATCCCGGAGGACTCATGGCGCTGTCGGCATATTCAAAACAATGGGGGAAGACATTTTATCCCTACCGACGTTTTTAAAAGAAGCGAAGAGGCCTGCCCCTAACCCGGCTGTGCCGAGGGGGCCGAGCGCTGTGGTAATGTTGTTGATAACGGAGAGGACGCCGTTTAAGCTGTTTACGATGGCAATGACGGCATCTGAATTGACAAGATTGCCCACAGTGTCGGCCCAGGTATTGGAGAGGCGGTTTAAGGAACCCTCCCAGGAATTAGCCGTCAGTTCGGCCTGTTTTGCCAGGGCGCCAGTCCCATAGGTGTATTCCTCAAGCATTGTCTCATACATGTTGAAGTTCCCGAGGATTGCGTCTAAGGCCTGCGCGCCCTGTGCGCTCCCCAGGGAATCGAGCAGGCCGGTTTTCCTTGCGTCGCCAGGGGCTAAACTGGCATATGCCTGCGATAATTCCTTGAGCACGGTCATTGGGTCACGGAGAGAAGTGGCGCCGTCTTTTGTTTCTTTCAGGGACACGTTCAGCGCCCGGCAGGCGTCTGCGTACCTGGCAAGCCCCCCGCCGTCGATGCCCTGTCCTTCGTCCGTTATCTGCTGCGTGTTCAGCAGGATGGCTTTGAGGGACTGTGCAGCCTCTGCCCCGCCCTGGCCTGTGGCCGCGATCACGGTGGCGAGGGCGGCGGTTGCCTCATCTGCCCCGAGCCCAAGGGAAGCGGTATATTCCCCTGCCAGGGACATGCCTTCGGCAAGCTGCGCCATGCTGACGGCGTTTTTGGAGCTGATGGCGCTGGCGCCGTCGAGGACTGCTGTCAGTTTTTCTATCGAGCCGCCGAGCTGGTAGGCGTTGTCTGCGGCAGAAATATACTGGTCCGCAAGCTCAGAAGAGATGCCGCCTGCGTTCTGCGCTGCCAGGGAAAGCTGTGCGATATCCGCCGCATTCTTATAGCCTGCGCCGGCTGCGTCCTGGACGGCCTGCAGGTAGTCGGCTGCCGATCTTCCGTACTTGCTGGCAGTACTGAATGACTGTCTTTCAATTTCGGCCAGGTCGGATCTGGTCAGCGCATCCGTAGTTTTTTTAATCTCCGTAAGGAGTGTGTCGATCTCTTTTAAATCTGGGATAGCGTCTTTAAACTGGGATGTAAAAAAATCTTTCATAACTTATTTCCCCCTTTCTGATTCCTGGGTGGCATTGCCGGCCTTTTTCACTGCTTCGGTGATGAGCTGTTCCATGAGCCGCCAGAATGCCAGCCTGCATTTCGTCTGCGTTGACTTGAGCATAAGCCATCTGATTACTGTAACCATAAATGATTCCTCCTTTTTGCATGAATGTATCAATGGATGGAAAAGGGCAGAGTGGGGCTGCCCTACCTATGTAACGTTAATTTGTGCCCTGGCGCCAGGGTACAAATCGGGGAGTGATTTCCGAATGGGAGGGGAGGATTGCAGTTTCGTTTCACGGGGAATGCAAATTTAAATACAGGATGAATTTTTTGTATATGGAAGGAACGCCCGAACATCCCCCATTTGGAACTCAGTTTATCGATGTCACTGGAAAACGTTTTGAATACCATACTGTAACGTGTGAGCTGGCAGTTCAGGCAAGGCTGTGGACACTTTGCCGGTTATATGATAAAATGAGTAGAAATAAAGCTATGAGGAGGATATAGGAATGCCACATTACTACTGTAAAAGATGCGGGAGGATTTATGTAAGTGATAGAAATAAGGGAAGGTGCGACTGCTGCGGTTCAGATACCTACCCGGTCCCGGAGAAGTATTGGTACGAGGGGGATGAAGAGGAAATGACCGCTAAACTGCAGAAACTACTGCGGGAAGAGCTTGTCAAGACCTCCGACGTATACGACGAAGATCTCTTTGACCGCAGGGATGACATAATGTTTTCAAGAGGAAACAAAATGCTTGAAGATATGAATCGTGCGGAAGCCTTTGCGAAAGGCCGCGCCGGGGGCGGCCGCTTCGGCATCGAGTGTCCCTACTGCCATGCCACGAATGTCAGGAAGGTCTCCCTTGCAGGGCGGGCAGTGTCTGCCGGCATCTTTGGCCTGGGCAGCAAAAAGATCGGCAAACAGTGGCACTGCAACCGGTGCGGCAGTGATTTTTAAGCCGTATGGGGGCGTCCTTGCTTGCGGGCAGTATACCATCCCGGCCCATTCCGGGTTTTCCATGTATGCCATCCAAGTACCATTTCCCTTATTCTGTTCCCTTATCCGTTCCACAATGCATGGGCAGGGGATAAGGTCCCTGCGTTTGCGCAGCCTTTTCACAGGCCGCCCTGCCATGCCAGGCAGTACCGAGCGCATCTTCGGCGGGCATCGTTGCATATTTCCCAGTTCTTTTGCTGCGTTCCGCACATCTTTCTGGAAATCATTTATTACTTGATATGCGTCTTCGGGATCGGCAGTTAGTGTAATGTAGAATGACTCTCCGGCATTTCTGATATAGATAAAAAGACCCTTCTTCTTCAATTTCATCAATAATGTATGGTCTAAGCCTCAATAAACTTGCCTCATTTATAAATTGTTTTTTGCGATGAAATAATATTGACTTTAAGCATAAAATAAATTCTCCATAAGATTTAAATTTTCCTGTATTTATCCTTGTCCGATGTCTGTCAAAGTTGACTTTATCACATTCATTCCTATATTTTTTAGTTGTTTCTGTTTGCAATTCCAGAATTCAGAGGAAAAAGCTTGTTTATCAATGCAGAATATATACAGGCAAGCGTTATTACCGGTTTAAAGAAAAATAACAGGTTTTGAAAAGTGCCTTTGTTGGATGCAGTTATATTTTGAACCAGTAAGTAATCATCTTTGATTATAGGATGTTTTTTGTATAATGAAACTAAGATTGAGATCGATTATTTTGCCGCAGAAAGAATAGGGATGAAAGGAAGAAAGAATGGAAAAAACGGATATTGTGAAATATACTATGAAAGACAGCGTTTAAAAAATTTGTTTCAGAATAAGAAATATTTGATACAGCGATACAGGGCACTCCATTCAGAAGATACGGAACTACGCAAAATTTAGGGACGATATAAAAATGATAACAACTGTGAATAGGATAGTGTCTACGGGCATGTTTGGTATGGCTTCCAAGAAGCTCGGAAAACAGTGGCATTGCAACAAGTGCGGTAGTGATTTCTGAAATATAATAGCCAGCTTTACCTATACAAAACAAATGAATTTGTGTTATAATAATGAGAGAAGGAACCATACCCAGCAGAAGGTTTAGGATTGATTTTACAGAAGATAAAATGCTGTGTTAATGATTCCTTCTTACTTTTTACATAATAATACAATATGGAAAGGAAAATATAATGGATAAAAAGGTTTTGCTTATCTTAGTTGACGGTTTAAGGCCGGATGTATTGCAATTCTGTGGTACAGGTTATGGCAGCCGTTTATTGGAAATGGGTACCTATTCGTTGCAAGCGGAAACAGTCTACCCTTCCATGACGCTTCCCTGCCATATGTCCCTTTTTCACAGTGTGCCGCCAGAACGACATGGCATTCTTACAAATGTGTATGTTCCTTTGAGTCGTCCGATGGAAGGTTTATGTGAGCGGTTAAATGCCAATGGAAAGAAGTGCGCTCTTTTCTATAATTGGGGGGAACTGCGGGATATAACGCGTCCATCTTCTCTTGCATACAGTTTTTATGTATCAGGAGATATATGCGGTTATGAAAAAGCAGATGAAATGATTACTGAAAATGCCCTTTCTTTTAGTGCAATTGAAAAACCGGATTTTGCGTTTGTATATTTTCAATCGGTAGATTCTGCAGGTCATGAACATGGGTGGATGGGGAGCGAATACTGCCGTGCATGTGTACAGTCTCTGGAGCGGGTGCGCAGATTGATAGAACATTTTGACGAACAATACGATATTATTGTTATGTCGGATCATGGCGGACATGGGTGCGGGCATGGTACAAAGGAGTCGGAAGATATGACAATTCCAATTATCTGTATTGGGGAAGAATTTCGTCCAGGTAAGCAATTTGAAAATGCAAGTATTTGTGACATCGCCCCTACCATAGCGTTCATGGCAGGAGTAGATGCTTCCAAAGATTGGGAGGGCAGAAGCCTATTATAGTTTTGTTACTATATAAACAATTTTGTGCTGTTGTTGCATTTTTATTAATTTTATTTTTATGCTGGCAAATTTAACTGAACAGGAATGGGGGTTTTTCAATATAATTCACTAATTTATAATTAGATGTTTAAAACACAGAGGAGAATATCCAAATGGGTATTACGGACGTCTTTAAGGCAACTCAATTTAAGAATAAGGAGAAACGCCTTGCTTCCGAAAACCAATCAATTTCACTTATTCCGCTATTAGCAGTATATTCTACATTTTTACGTTTACCGATATGGTAAGCGATTGGTTGCCAAAATACAAGAAAAATATTCCTACATTAGGCGACAGAATATTCCGCCGCCCTTTCATAATTTTTCTACACTTTTTTTACATAATCGGAGTAGATATATCCTTCTACTCCTTCCACGCTGATGTGGGTCCAGACACCGCAAACTTCCAGCACATCAAAGAGATTTCCTTTGTTTAAATGACGGATGATGTTATCTCCAAAATCCGGCTCTTTTCTTACACGCACACCATCTCCGGTACATTCACCCACATATCCTGATTCGGGCTGTTTGTTTCCACCTACAGAAATATACTTAGCAGCGCTGTAACCAGTGCATCCATTGTACCTCACCTGATGCCATTTTGCACCCTGCTCTATAATTTCGACCTCTGCGCCTTTGGGGATAGAGCCAATCTTTTTCCCGTCTGGTGTCTCTCGGATATTGAGTGGATCATGATCTGTTGTAACGGTTCCATGCACTACGCCTTGTGGATGCTGTACTTCTTGCACATTCTCCGGCTCACCCGCGGGAACTTTCCTGCCAATCTGTTTCTTGAAATCCTCCCACAATGCAGGGCTGTCCATCATTTTCCGCGGGCAGTATTTTCCTTTGGCATCAAAATGCCGGATAACCCTATCTGCCGGAATGCCGGTTCCTGCCATAAGGTATTTTACCAGCCCAATGGCATTTGTCCTTGCCTGGTTATAATCTCCATCCGCATTTACACAGATTTCAATATTGATGGTATTACGGTTGCTGGCATCCGTAATAGAATGATTACCGCCGTATTCACGTCCTACGGAGTATGTGCCGTCTGCATGAGCCGCTGCCTGGTAGACGCCGTCTGAGCCTGCGTAATAGTGCACAGACGTGCTCAAATGGCCTGCCGCCTGTGCCTCTGCGTGCCTTCTTGCCCCAGCTCCCTTGGAGAAATTATCCGTCTCATGGACGACTATGTACTTGGGCCTGTTCTGGCCGGTGTATGTGTTTTTTGCCGAAATATATTGTTTATTGATATTTATTCCCATAAGTCATTCTCCTTTTTTGATACATTTTTCTAATTTGCGCTAACATTTTCGCCACTTTCAGGGATATTTTCGCCGCTTTTGCTAATATTTTCTGCTACGCCATCAATCTGGCTCCTGATATGCTTCACGAGCGGCATTAAAAAATCGGGGATGTTTACCCCGATATCTACCATATTTTCCAGTATGCTGATTAATTCATTACAGATAATCCAGATTGCTACAACACACGCAATCAGGAATGAAAACGGCAGCGCAATCCTGAACATCTCAGACGCGTATTTTAGCAATTGGTCTATGATAGCTCCCACAACTACCAGAAGCCACATGGACACTTTCTTGCATATGCCCCTCATACCCTTGTAGGAACTTATGCCAACTTTCCGGTTTGGCGCCGCCATCAGCCCAGTTGCATAATCAATGATGTTACAGGCTATCATAAGCAAAACTGGTATGTAAAGTGTACCCAGCATGGACGATAACACGCTTCCTACTGCAACAATGATTGCTTTCATTTGATTTGTACTCATATTTTTCCTCCTTCTTTTATTAACTTAGTTTTCGCTTATCCGGTGCATCCCTTATAAATTTCATATAGCCTCCTTATGCTGTCCGCTTCCACATAAAGCAGGTAATGTAAGGCTGTAAGTTTCCGCTTTCGCCGGTTCCTTCATATGCTGTTGTCTTGGAGTAACCCAAATCGCTTGTATCTTTTGCAGTAATCGCGATATACTCGCTACTCCCGCTGTGCTGCATATGTGCTCGTGCAATCGTGCCGCCGCTTCCATATGCCATGAATCCCATATTTTTGTCTGTCGTTGTATGGCTGTGTTTTGCCAGATATTTGCTCCCGCCTGTTTTTTCGGCTGCATTGAACTCTGTTTGAGAAGCATCCACGCTGACTGGCACTCTGCCATTGCCCCATCTAACCCATGTGCCGCCAAATAGTGTCGCCGGGCTTGTGGAATTGACGCTCATGTAGATGGAGCCTATTGGGTAAACTTTATTGACAAGATCGCTCTCTACTATCAGTTGCTCCCAACTGCTCCAGCTGTTTGAACTTAAATAACGGACAAATACCCGAAAGCTGCTTTCCTGATATGCAATCTGTTCTATGTAATTCCCAGAATCTGATTGCAATACTAAAAGCCCGTAATAACTAGAGCTAGAGGGAGCATTTTGTGAACAGGCCTTCATCGTATAAAGCCCGGGCGTTGTCATATCATTAAAATCACCGCCATTAATCAACTTTTTGACGGCATAACTGTCTTTGATTACATTTCCATCACCGTCATGCAATGCCTTTCCAGCAATTAAATTACTCCAAGTCCCGTTTACGTTGCTGCCATCTTTTTTTGCAAGGTAATCTGAATCAAAGTTTGCGGGTAAATCCAGGGTTGCCAGCACTTTTACCCCTTCTATAGTTTCCAAGGTTGCCACTGGTTTAATTGCTTCCCATTTTCCTACATATACGTTTAGCGCATCTGTTACAGTCGTCATCACGCCATTGGGACTTGTGTCTACATCCTGGTAAATTTCTATATAAGATATGGAATTCACAGAATCATGTACTTTCCTTATTTTTGTAAAAAGGTGCCTCCCATCGTTCCCAGTAAAAGATACTATCGGAATTATTTTATTACTATGATAAGAATCCACAATCTGCACCTTCTGGTATTCTGGGGCGGGCGAATTATAAGAACGTTTCACGCTCACAACGCATGATGCCCCATATTCCCCGCCTTTTGCTTGCGCAATCCTATACCATCCTTTAGAAGATATAGTTCCACCATTGCTCCTGGAAACATAATCAGGTGCAAAATGCTCTGCTATGTATTCGTTTGATGGCGCCCCAATATTTTCCGGGGTAATATTCACATTCCCTTTCCGATAATTGCTCTCAGAGTTTCCTTTCACCCCTGTTACCGGTGTGCCGGCGAGAATATCCCACTTGTTGTCCGCTGTTTTATACACATTTGCTCCGGCAGGAATGGTATGCCCGGGACCCTCCTTAAAATTTGTATTCGTAATGAATTCGTCAGAGACATTGTACATTGCCCCCGCTCTTGTATCTGCCAGGGCAGGCAGGCTGGCAAAAGGCACTGTGCCCATGGGATGCAGTACGCCGGAGAGGCTTTCGGTAAAATTCTTTACCTGATCGAGATAACTTTCAGCCTGTTTACAGTAATGTTTGGCGTTGTCGTCGTTCTCATTTAGGTTTTCATCTTCTCTTTGCAAGCCGGTACCTCCGACAGCGTAGCTTTTAGACAACAATGCTGAATTGGCGGCATTTGTCTCTGATGTTGCAGCTTTCATTGCGTTGGCTTCCGTTTGACCGTAATAATTTTGGGCTTGTTCACAATAATATTTAGCGTTGTCGTTGTTTTCGTCGATGCTTTCGTCTTCCCGTTTCAAACCAGTGTCGCCGACAGCGTAGCTCTTAGACAGCAATGCGTGTTGGGAAGCTTGATTTTTAGAGGTCTGCGCATTTTCGGCAGATTGCTTTGCATTTTCCGCGCTTGTGCTTGCACTTTTCACAACTTCCTCATAAGTTTTATTTGCCGCGATCAATGCTTTGTTCAACGCATCGAAATCGTCCGAGGAAGTAATGTGGCTGTTACTGTACGCGCTTTCAATGATGATGACGCGCAGATTCATTGTAGCAAAGATAAATCCGTCAATAGGGTTGTCTTCATATCCACCGAGGGATTCATCTGCCAAAATTCCACCAGCCGAAACGTTTGTTGATTCATCAGTCGGTCTTATACCGGTGGCTTCGTCTCGAGATTTGTCATCAAGGTCATCCGCAGGAGGATTTTCAGCTTCTACAAACAAAAGCTCCGCCTTTCCGGTACCGGGCGCCAGGCAGGCGCTTTCTGGGATGGCAATGTCAACGGTGCCGTCATCCCGAATTATTGCCTCAGTAAAGATATGTCTTTTGTCAGGCGTCACCATTTTGAAATAGCAGTGCTGAGTGCTTTTGTCTGCATAGAAAGGCTCGCCTTTATTCGTCACAGTCACATGTAAGAGAAAGCTTTTTTTCGTGAACTGTTTGATATCAATTGTTTTAATGGGGTCAAAAGTTAAGTCTAATGTAATATCATGCGTAAAAATCATAATTTTCTCCTTTTTATAATCCCGTCAAAATGACAGGGAAGTACCTAAGTGTTACGTCACATGCTAAATCGGCCGACAGGTAATTTGTATGTTCCTGATAGCCGCGCTCCATTCTGGGAAAAATGAAGTTAAAGTCTTTTGCAATATCGTGATCGTTATCGGAGGTGCTGATAACCTGCTGTTGGCCCTTGATGGTGATAAGTTCCTGCGTTTTGCAGCCTTTAATTTCAGTTTTTCTGTTGTTTAGCCATAAGGTTAATTTTCCGTTATTGTTTCCCTCATCCAGAATTTTGATTTCTAAGTCAGGGTAAGTGTATCCTTCTGCCTGTGCCAACGAGCGGAAATGTTTTCTTACCAAACTGTTATCATCATGAATGTCGTGGGTATCGAAATGAAATTCGTGGACGGCTTCATCGAGGTATGCATAGGGGGAATCTGCGTACATAGTCAGCTCTAAACCGACAGTATGGCCATTAAAGTTAATCTGTTTTGAGGTAAAGATGGCGTTCCAGTGGATGTATCTGTAGCTGTCCTGCGCAATTTTGAATTTATGGAATGATTTGCGGCAGAGCCATGTTTGTAAATTAGAAAGTTCTCTTGGTGAGAGGTACATATTCTGAGGGCTGTCCGTTCGACAGGGATTCCGGCAGATTTGGAAAGTGGAGCTGTAAGGGGAATCGTAGGCGCAGGAGTGTAAGTGAAATGCATCTGAGCCGCTGGACCTTTCCTGCTTGTAAGTGATATCTGTCCCGGAGGAGACGGACTCAATGCCGGAGGCGCCGTCAAAGGAGCAGATAATCATGTCGAATTCCGACAGCCTTTTTTCATCATATTCAAAGTCTGTTGCAAACATAATTTATCTCCTTTATTTATAGTTATTTATCTCATTTTTAGGTGCAGCATAATTTGTTGCAGTAGAGGATTAAACTGCTCTTTATTACAGATTTGCTAAGATTTGTTGTCCATCTGGCCTTATCCGGTCTCATATTTATTATCTACATGAGCGGGGGAAAGGCTGTGGGCGTCTGTGGTTCTGCCATGATCTCTCGAATGGCAGACTGTATTTCTGGATAGAAATTTTCAAGCCCTGTTAAATTGCACTGTTTTAATTGTAATTGTGCTTTTTCTCTATTTTGGGACAAAGTGTAACCGTGCAGCGCCATATAAATTTGAAAATGTGCGGGCGTATCGGTGATTGACCGCCAGGCTTGAAATGATTTTTGTTCGGAGCAAGAGGCGCAGATATGGTAGCCTTTGCCGCATATTTTACAGTGAGCATTAATATAGTTTGACATAAATCACCTCAAATAAGAGGCGGCTGTATTTCAAGCCGCCTGCTGATTTTTATTCCTCTGTTGCAACAATGATGTCAAAGAGGCTGGCATCCTCATCGCAGTACGGTTTCTGGAGCTTGTACTCCGCAGAGTGTTTGCCGTCTGGTTTCAGGCTGATTTCCACGGATTCCGGGTTCAACTGTGCTCTGGGTACATTGATTACACCGGCATAAACGGTATTGGCGTTGCAGGGGTCGTGGAAGAGTGCATGGATAAGCAGAGATTTCACCTGTGGGATGCCGTCGGTTTTCTTTGTAACTTTGACAGCGTTGTCAGTCTCTCTCTCGTAGCTGACGAATAAGCGTCCTGTCACATTAGCGGGCAGGGTAACTTTCCTGTTCTCAGCGTCCAGTGTAAATTTGCCATCACCAGCAACAGCTGATACCTCGTATGTCTTGCCGAAGGTATTGTTTTCGTTAATTACCTTTACATGTTTCACTTCTGCGCCGTTCTCGCCGACCGGAGTGTATTTAAGTGTGGCGGTGCCGTCTTCTGCAATGTTGATGATTTCAGATACCGGGACGGTAACTTTACCTGCGGTCTCTTTCTCGGAACCGAACTGTGAAGCAGCCAGGTCAAGGGAGAACAGGCTGTTTGAAAAGCTAAATGTGCCTGTCTGCGCCTTGTAGAAAGTTGCGATTACTGCGCCCATGGCGTCTGTTACGGCAGTGCCTTCTGCGGCAGTTTTCAGGCTGGGCTCCTCAATCTGCGTGTAGCGGCCTGTCAATTCTTTTGTTGAGAAGTCGTACTCCTCAACGGATCTGATTTTTTCAAGTACTAATTCATTTGGGTTAAACATAATAAGTTCCTCCTTCATGTTTTATTGATATTTTTTTGTGACCGGATATTGCGGATGCTGACTGCATAGCAGTGCAGAATCCGCTTTATCCTATGTAACTTTAATTTGTTCCCTGGCCTCAGTGCACAAATGGGCTGTCCATTTCCGAATAAAGGGGAGTTTTTGCATCAGAGAGTAATGATTCAGCCACTGAAATCAATTTTTATATTTGTATCTTTTATCTCTTGCCAAAAGCACCTGTCACACGAAGACATTATTTCGTTCAAAAGGTCTTGCCGCTCATGCGGCAAAGACAGAATGCACAAAAATTATCTTGGGAAGCTAGCTTCCCAGAGTAATTTTTTGTGCATGTTGTTTCCATTGCTTTGCTATGGAAACCTTTTGAACAGATGAGAACTTTATAGATTGCTTCGTGCAACAGCCCCGTCCTTTTGGCATTTAATATTTCTGCAAAATTGATTTCCGTGTAATTCAGCCTTAAAAACTTGACAGTGCGTGTGCTTTCTTCCATAATGATAACGATAGCAAATTTTCGGAGGTGGACAGGATGGTAAAGCATGTTATTTTATGGAAGTTAAAGGATGGATATTCAAAGGAACAGATAAGCGAAATCAAGCGCGGAATTCAGGAAGGGTTAGAAAGCCTTGCCGGTAAGATTCCGGGCTTGATAGACATTAAAGTTTATACGCAAGGTCTTGAGAGCTCGAATGTGGATGTTATGCTGGATTCGTCTTTCGAGAATGAAGACGCCTTGAAGACGTATGCAACGCATCCGGCGCATGTGGCGGTCGCCGACGGGAAGGTGAGGCCGTTTACAGCTATGCGCAGCTGTATGGATTATGAGGTGTAAGGAAGAAGCAATTATGAAGTATGTGTGGATGAATACCTACTGGGCAAGGCTGGGGGCACTAAGGACCTGAAAGTTGAAGGAATTGCTGGATAAATCGTATCAGTTAGTGCTCGCAGGCTTGAGTAAGAAAAAGCAGAAGGAGATTTTGTCTATTTAGTGGAGGAGAATATGGAAAAAGCAAACGTTTATTTTACATCATTTAAAGCGACAGGACAGGAGAATCTATTACAAAAACTGCACCGCCTGATGAAGACGGCAGGATTTGAAACAATTGATTTTCAGGAGAAATATGCGGCAATTAAGATTCATTTTGGCGAGTATGGGAATCTGGCGTTCCTGCGACCAAATTATGCAAGGGTGGTTGCCGACTATGTGAAGGAATTAGGTGGAAGGCCTTTTCTGACAGACTGTAATACGTTGTATGTGGGCAGCAGAAAAAATGCGCTCGACCATTTGGAGACGGCATATGTCAACGGATTTTCCCCTTATCAGACCGGATGCCACGTTATCATTGGAGATGGCCTCAAGGGAACGGACGAGGCAATCGTGCCCATTGACGGGGAATACGTAAAAGAGGCGAAAATCGGCCAGGCAATTATGGACGCGGATATTCTGATTTCGCTGACGCATTTTAAGGGGCATGAGATGGCAGGGTTTGGAGGCGCACTGAAAAACCTCGGTATGGGCAGCGGCTCCAGGGCGGGCAAGATGGAACAGCATTGCGACGGCAAGCCTAGTGTCAATGAGGCTGCCTGTGTGGGCTGCGGCGCTTGTCAGAAAATTTGTGCCCATGACGCGCCGGAAATTGCGAACGGAAAGGCCGTGATTAATCATGATAAGTGCGTGGGCTGCGGGAGATGCCTTGCAGTCTGTCCAAAAGATGCAATTGCGGCAGATTTCCATGATTCCATTGCAGTCTTAAACTGCAAGATTGCCGAATACAGTTATGCCGTATGCAAGGATCGCCCATGTTTCCACATTTCCCTGATCTGTGACGTCTCGCCGAACTGCGACTGCCATGCGGAGAATGATATCCCGATTATCCCGGATGTGGGTATGTTGGCGTCTTTTGATCCTGTTGCCTTGGATCAGGCTTGTGCAGATTTGTGCAATCAAATGCCGCCGATTGAGAACAGTGTATTGGACGAAAATATCAAGGAGCGTAAGGAGGACGGAGAACACGATCATTTCCACATGACGCATCCTGACACGGAATGGAAGAGCTGCATTGCCCATGCAGTGAAAATCGGGCTGGGAACGAAGGAGTATGAATTGGTTCATATTTGAAACAGCTACAGTTAGAACCAGGTTTATGTTAAATCATATGAATTCAAGGAGGAAAAATTTATGGGAAAAAGGAAGTTGCTTAACATTTTTAGGACAACAGTAGCCGTGGTCCTGAGTATATCCTTATTGGTTCCGGCAATTCCGGTGTTTGCAGCGGAGGGACAAACGGGGCAATACGACTCCATTCCGGGGCTTGCCGATGAAGTTTTGCTTGATACCGATGGGCAGAAAGTGAATGCCTGCGGCGGCGAAGTTCATAAGTTTACGGAGGATGGGGTAACCAAATGGTACTGGATTGGGGAAGATGCGCCAAGTTCTTCAGATGGCAGTGAAAGCACTGTACGTGGACTTCATTTATATAGTTCCACGGATTTGTATAACTGGCAGTGTGAAGAAGATATTTTCAAAGGTATGGCGTCTAAGGAGCAGTTTGAGACAGATGCTTATTTTAGAAATTTGTATGGGGATTTGAGCGATAGTGAGAAGGACACCGTGTTTGAATGTTTGAAAGATTGCCCTACGGCACATCCTAAGTTGCTCTATAATAAGAACAGCCGTAAGTATGTGATGTGGGTCCCGGCCTCAAACGGCAAACAATGTATCGCTGTCAGCGATAGTATCAAGGGACCGTTTAAGTTTATAAAATATTGCGAAAGTATATCAGGCTTTATAATGATGTATCAGGACAGTGATGGCGCAGCTTATATTGTCTATCAGGATGGAGCAGGGCTATCTATGGCAAAGCTGACTGACGATTATATGGACATCGAGGATTCTGCACAACCTGTTACGTTTAGTGGCAGCGCACAATGGGGCAACTCTGAAGGCGGTATGTTTGAACGGGATGGCAAATATTACATGGTTAATGCAGGTATGAGACAATATGCTGTGGCAACCTCTCTGAAGGGTCCATGGACGGTGCATTCACTTTCTATGTGTAATGACGAGGGGCAAGATTCTGAGATAGGGGATGGACTTATGAACCCCACTAGCTGTATTTTACAGGTAAACACGAACAGTGGTGCCGTTTATATTAATATTTCAGATAAATGGGATTGGCAAACGCCGGATCAGACAAGATATATCTGGCTACCTATTAAATTCTCAGATGACGGTTCGATGGCTTTGAAGGAAGCGGGTGACTGGAAGCTGGATAATATTGTACTGGATGAGCCGGTCACTCCCACGGAACCACAGGAGAATGATTCTATTGATGGCCTGTCCGGTGAGATTTTGTATGATACAGATGGGGAAAAGGTATATGCTTGCGGCGGAGAAGTCCATCAATATACAGAGGATGGGGAAACGAAATGGTACTGGTTTGGAGTCAATGACCTAGAAGTTGAGGGCCAGAAAAAACATCCGGGTATCCATCTGTACAGTTCCACGGATTTATATAACTGGAAACATGAAGGAACGATAGATAACTTTGGCACAGATTATTCCATCGCGCATCCCAAGGTGCTTTATAATGAAGCACAGAAGCAGTATGTAATGTGGGTTTCGACCAGTAAAGGAATAACGGTTGCCACCAGTAAGAGCATTAAAGGGCCCTTTAATGCTGTAGAGGGCGCCGAGCAGGCAAGCAGTTTATCTGGTTTTGTGAATCTTTATAAAACCAGCGATGGCAAAGCTTATATTTTCTACTGTTCAGGCGTCAGCAATGTTTATATGGCAGAATTGTCAGCAGATTATACAAGGATTGAGGGTACGCCGCAGGTTTTCCAGTATACGGATGTGAACGGGCTCTTTAATGCCGAAGGAGGTATATTTGAGCGGAATGGAAAGTATTATATCATCAATGCGGGCAGCCCGGATGGATATGGCCCACAATATGCAACAGCGGATTCTCTGGAAGGCCCGTGGACGATGCATAAGATGCAGATGTGGGACAATGAGAAACAGGTATTTGAGAATATTGTTAAGAAAAACCAGACCAGTGATGTCTTTCATGTAAAGACACAGACGACAGATACTTTTGTCTGTGTTGGCGATAGTGTGAATGGTGATGAGGAGGAAGGAAAGGTCAGATATATCTGGCTGCCCATAAAATTTTTTGAGGATGGCACAGCCGCACTGGAAAAATTGAGCAATTGGAAGCTAGATACGAAGAATGAGGAAGAAGGCGAGAAGCTGGCGACAGAAGCGGATAAGGCGGCTTTGGTCTCCTATATTGCTAAGTTTGTGGCCAATATTACGGGCGACAAAGAATATGAAGTGTCTTACCCAAAGGAGGCGCGTACCGTATTTTCTGCTGCCGTGGAACAAGTGAAAGGCAAAGCAATCAAGACCTTGCAGGATATTGAAGATGCAAAAAAAGATTTGCAGGCGGCGGAGGAAGTTTTAAAGAAAACGTATGTTAAGCCTTATGATGGAAAAACTGCTGACATACAAGCGCTAGAGGCTGAGATTTTATCTGCCGAAAATCTTCTTACAGATGCAAATAAGGCAAAAGATGAAAATGCCTTCTATTCATTAAAGGAAGCAAAAGAAGCAGCTGAAACAGCAAAAAATACCGCTGTGGCAACGGAAGTTACCAAGTCTCAGGTCACTGGCGCAACCGCTGATTTACAAGGAGCGATCACGATATTTAACAATGCAATAGCAGTAGCGGATGCGAAGGCGCTTCTGGCAAAGGCAATTGCAAAAGCAGATACCATTATGGATCAGCAACAACATTATACTTCAGATAGCTGGAAGAAATTTGAAGATGCCTATGAAACAGCAAAGGCGATTGCACCTACAGCGACGGTGGACGAGATAAATACGGCAACGGCTAATCTGAACGCAGCCCAGAATGATCTGGTAGCCATTACGACGATTGAGATAAGTGACGTGGTTTTGGATAAGACAGAGCTAGCTGTTCTCGTCGGTCAGACGGCGGAACTACGAGCAACCATTGTACCAGCCAATGCGACAACAGATAAGACGCTTACATGGGCGTCAGATGGGGAAGAAGTTGCGAAAGTAGATCAAAATGGAACTATAACAGGAGTGGGAAAAGGTATTGCTAAGATTACGGTAACTACCCCAAATGGCAAAACGGCAGCTTGTACCGTGACGGTAACAGAGCCTGTTAAGGAACAGCCTGCGGATGTCAAAGTAAGTCTGGATAGGAAGGCAGTAACTCTTTTAGCAGGTAAGGACATAACGCTTTGTGCAACAGTAACTCCTGCGAATTCCAATTTGGTTGTATGGAGTTCAAGCAATAATAATGTTGCAACTGTCAGAGGGGGCAAAGTTACAGCTAAAAAAGCAGGAACGGCAAAGATTACGGCGACTGTTGGAAACAAGGCAGCAACCTGTACGGTGACTGTTGTAAGCCTCAGCAAGACGAAGTTGACTATGGGTGTAAAAGAGAACGCCGTACTTAAAGTGAATGGCGCTAAGAAGAGCGTAACGTGGAGCAGCAGCGATAAGAAAGCGGTAACAGTCAAGAGTGGTAAGGTGACAGCTAAAAGAGCCGGTAAAAAGGCAGTTACTGTTACAGCTAAGGTCGATGGAGTGTCACTCACTTGTAAGATAACTGTTAAGGCAGCGCCTAAGAAACTAATTCTGAAAAGTAAAAAGAGCATTACTGTGAAAAAGAAGAAAACAGCAAAGATTAAAGTGTCTCTGCCTAAGAACACAGCAGGTAAGCTGAATTATAAGAGCAGCAACAAAAAAGTTGCATCTGTGGATTCTAATGGTAAAGTTAAGGGACTCAAGAAGGGAACTGCAAAAATCACTGTCACAGCAGCAAATAATAAAAAAGCAAAAGTAACTGTTACAGTTAAAGTGAAATAGTATAAGCCGGTAAATGGACAAAATATTCTGCCGCACCGTGGGAGGCTACGGTGCGGCAGTTTTATGGTTCTTTCAAAACTTTAACGTTATAGGAGGAATTAAAATTTTATCAACTCCCTATAAATAAGCATTGTTGCGCAGAAATTGCGCATATTCATGCGAAAACCATATACAGTTTTACCAAACAATATCTATTAACTTTGGCAAAAATTAATATTGTATATAAAAGTAAACGCTTTATAATTATTAATATAGTAATCATATGCGCAACGATGCGCAATTGGATGCTTTTGTAACGAATGATATATACGGTATGTATATGGTGTCATGAAAGGAAGGGATGGAATGAAGAAGAAATTTATCAGTAAACTATTAGTGCTGGCAATGTCGGTTTCACTGCTTTCCGGTGTATCGCAGCCTGCATTGGCGGAGGCGGCGGGCAGCCAGAATGCGACGATCAGCGGTACGCTCCTTGCAGCGGATGGAACAGTAGTAAAAAATCAGAAAGTAGTGCTGAGGGAGCGGAGTGCAAAGGACAAAAGCGGCCGTTATACAGTAACCACGGATAAAGAAGGTAAATATACCGCAAGCGTTCCGGCAGGCGTTTATCAAGTGGTAGGGTTTCCGTATGCATTTGATTCCGGAAAGTTGAAAGGGACGGTCAATAAGAACGACGTCTGTGCAGTGGCACAGGTTGTAACTGCGGATGATGGCGCTCAGATTGTGCAAGATTTACAGGTGCCAACGCCCATTGAAGTACCGAATGGGGAATTTGACGCCGCTTTTTCAGAAAAGGACTGGACAATGACGGGTACGATAGCGAGACAGAGGAACGGTAACAAAGACAGGCATTCTGGTGAAGGCCATCTAAACGCATGGGATGATAAAGGCCCTTATCAATTTGATGTGTCTCAGCAGCTGGCAAACCTGAAGAAAGGGACGTATACGATCCAGCTTTCGGCAGAGTCAGGTCTTGCGGATATTGATGAGGCTTATATATATGCGAAAGATGCAGACGGAAATATTTTGGCAAAAGAAGAACTCCGTTCCACAACAGACTATGAAGTTTTTGCACTGACGGTGGAGGTCACAGAGGAACCAATAATAGTAGGTATCTATAGTAGCTGTTCCGTTAGTATGTGGGTTAATGCTGACGAATTCCGCATGGGCAGGCTCCCGGATGCACCGGAAATCTATACGAAAGCACAGCTGAAAACACTGCTTGATGATGCCGAGACATACGATGCAAAAGATTTCACAAAGGCGTCCTTCGATAATTTGACAACTGCCAAGACAGACGCGCAGACCGTCTATGACAAAGCAAGCGCAGCGGACAACGAAATCACGCAGGCATACAAAGCATTGCAGGCTGCAATCGAATCATTAGTGCCGGCCAAAAAAGAGGGAGACGCCAATATTCAAAACGATGTCTTCTGGCGTGATACGGATGGTAACATTATCTATTCCCAGGGCGGCGGCATTTTTGAATTTGACGGTACATATTATTGGTATGGTGTGAAATATGATGAGGCAGAGAAGTACGCTGCCAATCCGGCAGCAGGTCCATATTCCACGAATCCTTCGCCAAAGTTTGTGGGTGTTACTTGTTATTCATCCAAAGACCTTGTGTCATGGAAATATGAAGGGCTTGTCGTGGACAGAGAAGAAGTCAGCGGCAGAGAAGAGATGAACAACCAGGAAGTTGCCTGGGTAGGCCGTCTGGGCGTTGCCAAGGTAGGAGATAAATATGCGTTGCTGGTGCAACATGAATGCCCGGATGCAGACAATTCTCTGGACGGAAATATTGACACCGATAATTTCAGCAAGCAGGTGCTTGTGTTGACGTCGGATACCCCTAATGGTGAGTTTACATGGAACCAACGTATTAACATGAAAGACTATACGGGTGGGACGCCTAATACGGGTGACCAGACCGTCTTTACGGATGATGATGGAACCAGCTATCTTGTATATTCCTATGGATCTGGCAGAGGAAGGATTTTCCTTTCTAAGATTGTTGCCCAGGAAGGTGGCAAAATTGGCCTCGCGAATTCGCATAAGATTTATCAGGGAGCAGGACGCGAAGGCAACTGCATGTTTAAATATCATGACAAGTATTATGTATGTGCTTCGGACCTTTATGGATGGAATGCGTCACATGCATATTATATGGTTTTAGACAGTTTGGAAGATTCTTATCTGGACAACTTTACGCCGGCGGGTAACATGGCGTTGATGGATGGCAGCAGTGACGATTTCTGCCATGTGACACAGACAGGATTTTTCTATACGGTAAAGGGAAGCGGGCAGGAGACCGTGCTTTTCTGCGGTGACCGCTGGGCGGACTTTGCGGGAAATGGCCTTGGCTATAACCAGTGGTGCCCATTGTCCTTCAAGGCAGATGGAACGCCATACTTTAACTCTTTAAGTGCATGGGATTTAGACCTTGCGACCGGCGAATGGACGGTTCACGCCTCTAATAATTATGTTAAAAATGGCAGCTTTGATGCAGACCGCGTGGATATGAAGGAGTTGGCAGGCTGGACGAATACCATTCAGGGTGGAAATTCCCCGATTAGTAACAATAAAGATAAGGTTACCGGTAAATATGCTCTCAAATTGGGTGATTCTGTAGACTTTGATTGTAAAGTATCCCAGGTTATCACACAGGACACGGCGACAGCTGACGCCGTAGTTGTGCCGGATGGAACTTACAATTTGACAGCTAAGGTGAAAAACAGCGGAACTTTCGATGAATTAAGCATGTATGCCAAATCGGGAAGCCTGACGAAGAAGGCCATGATTAATGAGGCGCATACTGCCTATACAGAAGTGACATTGGAAGACGTCACTGTCACAGACGGCAAAGCAGAGATTGGTTTTATCGCCAAAGGCAGGAAGAATGCGTCCGCTCTCGTGGATGATGTGACACTGGTACGCTCTGCGAAACAGAGTGCTGACACAGAGAGTATTGCGCTGCCGATTACTTCTGACGTGGCAAAAGATGTGACAGTTACAGTGGCAGCGGAGGATGGAACAGTTACCTATGTCTATGAAGGCAAGTTAAAAGATGGGAAAGAAACGTTTACGATATCTCCGGTCAAGGCAGGAACATATGCAGTTACGGTTTCAGTAAATTCCAGTCAGATTGAGGGAGTAACCCAGAATGTGACAGTGACGCCAGGGCAGACAGCGCAGGTGCCGGAAGTCACGGTTACCAATCAGGGCGGAAACGTAACTGGCAAGGTAGTAGATGGAACAGGCGCCGGTATTGCAGGGGTTACAGTTATTTTGACAAAAGGGGAGAACGTTATCCAGACAACGACCGGTGAGGATGGAACATTTACTTTTTCCGATATCCTTGCGGGAGTATATACGGTTCAGGTAGAAAAAGAAGGTTATATTTCACCGGAACAGGCGACGGTCACAGTTGCAGTTGGCGAGACAGCCACAGTGGCACAGCAGACGATGCAGAGCGCTATGGGCACAATAAGCGGAACAGTCAAGGATATGTCAGGGGCAGTAGTTGCCAATGCAACGGTAACACTACGTGGATGTAAGACAAAGAGCAGTGATAAACGTTATACTGTAAAGACGGGCTCAGACGGAACATACAGCATACAGGTAATAGAGGACACGTATCAGGTTTTGGCGGCAAAGGAAGGCGTCAATGTCCAGAGTGTTTCTGAGAAAGTTAATGTAGTGAGGAATGAATCATACACGACAGATTTAGTCATCCCCGAGACAGTTACCGTGCCGAACGGAGATTTTGAGAAGGCATTGAATGCAAGTACGGATTGGACGAATACCGGGTCGGCAGGAAAGCAGACGAATCGGGCGGCAGACGTACTCTCTGGCAAAGGCGGGTACAATATTTGGTCTGAAAACAATTTTACAGTGGAATTGAAACAAACCCTGCAGGGGCTTTCCAATGGCACTTATGCCGTAAATGTCAAAGCGGATTCTGAATTCAGCGCAGAGGATGAATTGTATATTTATGCCAAAGATGCATCGGGAAAACTTCTTGCGAAAGAAGATATTCCAAGTATCAGTGTGAATAGTAAAGGCGAGGTGATCGGCCTGGTCGCGGAAGTCAAAGACGGCACGCTTACGATCGGAATTTCCGGCAATATGAAAGGCGGCGCATGGTCTCATGTAGACGATTTCTGTGTCGGCAGGATGAAAGCGGAAAACACAGGCGGCAATGGTGAGGATAAGGACAAAGCTGATAAAGAAGCTGTTGATGAAGTTGCAGAGTTAATCGCTAAGATTGGAACTGTGACGGCAACGCCAGACTGCAAGGCCAAGATTGATGCGGCAAGGGCAGCTTATAATAAGCTGACAGACACCCAGAAAGCCTTAGTGACGAACCTGAATGTACTGACAGCGGCAGAAGACAGATATGAGGAATTGACAAAGACACAAGTCACAAATGATAAGATTGATATCAGTAAAGCCAGCGTTGCATCCATCAAGGCGCAGATTTATACCGGCAAATCGCTCTCTCCGGCAGTTAAGGTGACTTATAATGGCAAAACGCTGGTTAAGAATAAGGATTACAAGCTGTCCTATAAGAATAATAAGAACATTGGCACGGCAACGGTGACAATCACCGGAACAGGCAAATATAAGGGAAGCATGAGCAAGAAATTTACGATTACCGTAAAGAAGAATAAGACGTATACCGTTGGCAATTACAAGTATAAAATTACCAATGCCAAGACCAATGGAAAGGGAACCGTTACTGTAACCGGTGGAAAGAAGAAAACATTAAAGAGCGTGAAGATTGGTTCGACAGTCAAGATTGGCGGTAAGAACTTCAAGATTACGTCCGTTGGCAAAAATGCATTCAAAGGCTACAAGAAACTGACTTCTGCTACCATCGGAAAAAATGTGACGAAGATCGAAGCGGGCGCGTTTGAAAAATGCAGTAAGCTGAAAAAGATCAAAATCAGCGGCTCCTCATTAAAGAGCGTTGGCAAAAATGCCATTAAGGGAATCAGCAAAAAGGCAACGATCCAGTGCCCGAAAAAGAAAGTGGCAAAATATAAGAAACTCTTTAAATCTTCTACAGGTTTCAAAAAGACGATGAAAATTAAAAAATAAAAGAAAATCGCAAATACCATCAAATCCCTGCTGCCATAGGTGAAAACTTCCGGTTGACAGATATGACGGCGGGGAGTAGAATGGAGATATAAACGAAATAAAGTTCTTCAGGGCAGGGTGCCCATTTTGTATGCAGTGTTTTTTCGTAATCGGCTGAATGCAGAGTGGAATTCCCGACCGACGGTGATACCCCAAGGAGGGCAAGTCCGTGAGCCGTAAGGCATGATTTGGTGAGAATCCAAAACCGACAGTACAGTCTGGATGAGAGAAGACATTGGCTATATCTGTATATGTGTAATTGCGCATCAGCCCTGAATCTATCTGGATTCAGGGCTTTTAATATTCTATAGGAAAGGCCTTGTCACGCGAAAGCGTGAAAATATTTTCTTATAGAATAAAATGATATGCGCGAATTTGAAAGGAGCTTTTAATAATGAATACAGTAACGAAAACAAGAGATAGACGGATAGATGTCTGGAAACTGACAATGACGGCCATGCTATCTGCAATTGCCTTTGTGTTGATGTTTTTGGAATTTTCCGTGCCTGTTATGCCGCCCTTCATTAAAATGGATTTGTCTGACTTGCCGGAGCTCATTGGCGCGTTTGCCATGGGGCCTGTCAGCGGTGTGGCAATCTGCCTGATTAAGAATCTTCTGCATCTTTTTATGTCCACGACCGGGGGTGTAGGCGAACTCTCCAACTTTATCCTTGGCGCATGTTTTGTGTTCCCGGCGGGCATGATTTACCGCAAATGGAAAGGCAAAAAGAGCGCAATCTTCGGGGCGTCGCTGGGAGCTTTTCTGATGGCAGTGGTGAGCATTGTTTCCAATTATTATATCGTATATCCGTTTTATTACAATTTTATGGATAAGGACGCTATTTTGTCAGCCTATCAGGCAATTCTGCCGGGCATCCAAAGTATCCTGCAATGCCTGATTGTTTTTAACGCGCCGTTTACGCTGGTAAAAGGATTGCTCAGCGTAGCGGTTACAGTCTTGATCTACAAACATATTTCACCGTTTTTAAAAGGGACAAATAGATTGGGAAAGGAATGAACAGATGGGAGAATCTTTGAAAACGCATGAGGATTATATGCGCATGGCGCTTGCCCTGGCAAAGCGGGGAGAGGGGGGCGTGTCGCCCAACCCTATGGTAGGCTGCGTGGTGGTGAAAGATAACAAGGTTATTGCTGAGGGTTATCACGAGAAGTATGGCGGATTCCATGCCGAGCGCAATGCGCTTTTGCATTGCCGGGAAGATGCGCAGGGAGCTGAGCTTTATGTAAATTTGGAGCCTTGTTGCCATCACGGCAAGACTCCTCCCTGCACGGAGATTATTCTGGAGAAGAAAATTAAAAAAGTCTATGTCGGCTGTTTGGATTCCAACCCCCAGGTGGCGGGGAAAGGCGTGCAGATTTTACGTGAGCATGGCGTTCAGGTGGAGACAGGAATTCTCGAAGAAGAATGCCGGAAATTAAATGAAGTGTTTTTTTATTACATGGAAGAAAAAATGCCTTTTGCGGCGATGAAGTATGCCATGACCCTGGATGGGAAAATCGCCTGTGAGACAGGGGATTCTAAATGGGTCACCGGCGCGGAGGCGAGGGCGTATGTTCAATGTCTGCGCAACCGCTATCGTGGCATTATGGCGGGCATCGGTACGGTACTTGCTGATAATCCACTGCTCAATTGTAGAATGGAGGGTGGCAGGAATCCGCTGCGCATCATTTGTGATTCGCGGCTTAGAATTCCTTGGGACAGCCAGATTGTAGAAACGGCGGGAGAGATTGAGACGATGATCGCCTGGAATCCCCAGGCAGCAGAAACGAAATCTCTGAAAGAAACTGTGGATTTTCTAAAGGGAAAAGGAATCACGCTTCTGGAAATCCCTCTGAAAAAAGACGGTGTGAATCCTGAGCTGGATTTGCTGCAGCTTTTTCGGGAACTTGGCGCGCGGGGGATTGACAGTATACTTATAGAGGGCGGCGGTACGCTCAATGCATCTGTACTGCGGCAAAATCTCATTCAGCGGGTCTATGCGTTTGTAGCGCCCAAACTGGTTGCCGGGGCGAACGCCAAATCTCCGGTGGAGGGCGCGGGCATTTCCAGGATGGGGGATGCGTTGGAATTGCAAGATATTGAGATTTCTTCATTCGGAAGAGACGTCTGTATTACAGGGAGGATGGGAAAGGAGATTTCATGTTTACCGGTATTATAGAAGAGACAGGGACAATTTGTGAAATCAAAAAAAGCGCCGTATCGGCACAGGTGAAAATCCGCTGCCGCAAAGTTCTGGAGGGGACCAAAGTCGGAGACAGCATTGCAGTCAACGGAATCTGTCTGACCGTCACTTCCTTGGCAAAAGACAGTTTTACGGCAGATGTGATGGCGGAGACGATGCGTCGCAGCAGCTTGTCCGAGCTAACAGTGCCAGGTGTTGTGAACCTTGAACGCGCTATGAAAGCAGACGGCAGATTTGGCGGACATATCGTCTCTGGGCACATTGACGGATGCGGGCGGATTACGGATATAAGACAGGAGGAAAATGCAGTCTGGTACACTGTGGAAGCGGAAGATAACCTGTTGCGCTATATCGTGGAGAAAGGGTCTGTGGCGCTGGATGGAATCAGCCTAACGGTGGCAAATGCCACAGCAAAGGATTTCAAGGTGTCGGTGATTCCTCATACCAGGCAGGAGACGGCGTTGACGGAGAAGAAGACAGGAAGTATTGTCAATATTGAATGTGATATTGTAGGGAAATATGTGGAGAAATTGCTTGCACCTGCAAAAGAACAGAAACCAGAGAGCAGGCTTGACGAGAATTTCCTGATGGAGCATGGATTTCTCTGACAGAGCGTGTATTATGTTAATATAAATCTTGGATATTTTATGTTATAAGCGGAATATTGTTTTTGGGAAGGAGAGAAGGAAAATGGGCAAAAATATTGATTCGGTGGAGCAGGCCTTAGCGGATATCCGCCTGGGAAAGATTGTGATGGTGATTGACGACCCTGACAGGGAAAATGAAGGGGACTTTATCTGTGCTGCGCAGTATGCTACCCCGGAAAATATAAACTTTATGGCAACCCATGGCAAGGGGTTAATTTGTATGCCAATGAGCAAAGAGCTCTGTCAGCAGCTTGGCTTAAAGCAGATGGTGGAACAGAATACAGATAACCACCAGACGGCGTTTACCGTGTCCATAGACGGCATTAATACAGACACGGGAATTTCGGCGTATGAGCGTTCTGAGACAGCCCTTCTGGCGGTTAAAGATGGCGCGAAACCGGAAGATTTTCGCAGGCCGGGCCATATGTTTCCGTTGGAGGCGCGCGAAGGCGGCGTTTTAAAACGCACCGGGCACACGGAGGCGACGGTAGACCTTGCGCTGCTTGCGGGATTGAAGCCCTGCGGGCTCTGCTGTGAGATTATGCGGGAAGATGGCACCATGATGCGTACCACTGAATTATTAGAGCTGGCAGAAAAGTTTCGGATGACGGTAATCACTGTGGCAGATCTGGTACGCTACCGCATGGACAGGGAAAGCCTGGTACGGCAGGAGGCACATGCGAAGATGCCTACGAAATATGGTGAATTTGAAATCTATGGTTATGTCAATAAATTGAATGGTGAGCACCATGTCGCGTTGACTATGGGAGACGTCTCGGACGGACAGCCGGTTCTGTGCAGAGTCCATTCAGAATGCCTGACCGGAGATGTGTTCGGCTCCGGGCGATGTGATTGCGGAGAACAGCTCGAAGCGGCTATGAAAGCGATTGCCGAGGAGGGAAGAGGTATACTTCTCTATATGCGCCAGGAGGGAAGAGGTATTGGTTTGATTAACAAGCTCAAAGCCTATGAATTGCAAGAACAGGGGTTTGACACGGTGGAGGCGAACGTCAAATTGGGGTTTGCGCCCGATCTCAGGGATTACGGCATCGGCGCTCAGATTCTTCATGATTTAGGCGCAGGGAAGCTCCGCCTGTTGACAAATAACCCCAAGAAAATTACAGGATTGTCCGGTTACGGCATCTCCATAGAGGAACGTGTGCCAATTCAGATGCCGGCCAAAAAGACCGATGTTTTTTATTTAAAGACGAAGCAGAGTAAAATGCAGCACATGACAAATTATTAACTGCTATTTTGCAAGGTGTGGCGAGTGAAAATAACAGCATATCAATAAAGAATGAAAAAGGAGAATAAAAATGAGAGTATTAGAAGGAAACGTGGTAGCAAACAACATAAAAGTCGGAATTGTAGCATCTAGGTTCAATGAGTTTATCGTATCAAAATTAGTGGGAGGCGCACAGGACGCGTTGCTGCGCCATGGCGTGTCGGATGATGACATTACGCTTGCCTGGGTGCCCGGGGCGTTTGAGATTCCTCTGACAGCGCAGAAAATGGCTGAGAGCGGCCAATATGACGCTGTTATCTGTCTGGGAACTGTGATTAAAGGCGCAACCAGTCATTACGATTATGTGTGTGCCGAGGTCAGCAAGGGCGTGGCTGCTGTAGGTTTAAAAACTGAAATTCCTGTTATTTTCGGTGTGGTAACAACAGACAATATTGAGCAGGCAATTGAACGTGCAGGAACCAAGGCGGGCAATAAGGGTTACGACGCGGCTTGCACTGCCATTGAGATGGTTAATCTTTTACATGTTATTTGATGGAGCCGACGCAATAATAGATTTACGCCGGCAATGCTTTTTACATTTTCTTAACAAAACTTCATAATTTCTTAATGAAATCATTGCAATTTCTTGCTCCCATGTTATAATGTCCAGGAAAGTGAAGTGCACATGGAGAAAAAATGGGAGATTACAGAAGATGAAGCAGCGCATTTGTGTTGAGACGAAATATTTTACATTAAAAATTAATGTTATGGGAATGTTTGTAGCGTTTGCGCTGATTGTCGGGTTAATGTTTTATGTACTTGGGAACAGGGGCGCTGTTAAAAGCAACCATATGGTAGGTTGTCCGATTGAGGACGCCGTCCTGGTTGAGCAAAATGGCGTCTCTGTTGTTTCCTGGGAAGTTATATCAACGTACCGCTATATGCAAAGCGCAATGTTTGGAGTTCGCAATGCCAAAGAACATGGAGGGAAAGAAGTCACCATGGCTTTTGACAATGGCAGGGGTTTCACCCAAACAGAGCAGTATATAATTTCTGGTTTGAGCGAGGAAGAAGTTTATGGAATGGGGATGGCAGAACTTACGGGCCGCGGCAGCAGGTGCCATGTGACAGTTTCCTGCCCGCCGGAAGTGGCGGCAGATATTTTATATTTGAATCTCGCTTATCAGAGCTTTAATGTTATGATGTTAAGCTTACTTCTTATAGGCTGTGTGCTGATGTTTTTTAATCTGGGTATACGTCTTGAAAGCAGCGCATGCTGGTGCCGGAGCCTGAAAAATATCTATAGGATTGCCGGTTTTGCTGTGATGCCACTGATAATGACCTGGATTATGGAATATCTGGGCGGGAGTATCGCCGCTTTAAAGATCCATGTGCTGATTGCCAATATTGTTATCTGTACCTGCCTGTATTTGGCAGCATTTATTTTGACAAACAGGTTGCGTCTTTCTTTGGTTTTCATTAACTGTATGTTATTTATCATAGCAGTTGCAAATCATTTTGTATTGTTATTCCGCAATTCTCCACTGCTGCCCTTTGATGTGCTGTCTTTGAATACGGCAATGAAAGTGGCGGGTCAATATAAAATAGAAATCAGCGAAGCGCTAATTTTTTCTATATTTTTATTTATTGCTGTTTTTACCACTGCTTATATTATGCCCTTTAAAATTGAAAAGAGGACTTTCAGAGTGGGCTTTGTGGCGGGCGGCACTGGGATTCTCATCGGGATGTCATCTTTATTTTACGGTTTTTTATATCAGTACTGGGATCTGTGCTATTCTACCTGGAGTCCGATTGAAACTTATCAGCAAGACGGCTATCTTATGTCAACCATGATTTTTGCCAAGTATGCCAAAATACAGAGACCCAAAGGTTATTCTGCCAAAAAAGCCAGAGATATCCTCGCTTCTTTTGAAAAAATAACGATGGAGGGGACGTCTGACTGTCCGGTAAATTTGATTGTGATTATGAATGAATCGTGGTCTACACTGGATTATATAAAACCGGTAAAGACTAATATTCCTTATGATAGTTTTTATCAGGAGCTTTCCAAGAATACCATAAAAGGCAGTCTCTATGTTTCTATTTGCGGGGGTAACACGCCGCAGACGGAATATGAGTTTTTAACTGGCAATTCTGTTTCTGGCCTTCCCAATGGCGCCACAGCGTATGAATTTTTTGTGAAAAACAACACCGAGAGTATATGCGATATTCTAAAACAGGAGAATTATGGCTGCATGGCAATTCATCCGTTCGGTGCTGGGTCTTATCACAGGGATAAGGTGTACGATAAATTTGAATTTGACAAATTTATCACGCAAAAAGCATTTAAAGGATATGAGGAAATCCGCGGTTATTATGCAGACAGGGCTACGTTTGAAAAGGTGATTGAGCTGTATGAGGCAAAAAAGCCGGGTGAGAACTTGTTTTTATGGGATTTGACGATGCAGAACCATGGCGGTTATGGTGAATGGGGTGGATTTGAACAGGACGTGTACCTGACAGAGTATCCGGGATTGAAGGAGGCGTCTATGTATCTCACTCTGATGAGACATACGGATGATGCGTTAAAGATGCTCATCTCTTACTTTGAAAAAGTAGAGGAACCTACCATGATTGTCATGTTTGGCGACCATCAGCCGGCATTGAGCGATGGCACATATGATATTTTATACGGCAAAGATGAAAATGAGGTAGGGGATGAGGAGAGGGAAAAACGATATATGACGCCGTTTCTTATTTGGAATAACTATGGGCTGCCAGAAGAAAATATTGAAAAAATGAGCGCGAACTATTTGTCTTCTTATGTGTTTTGGAAGGCAGGATTTTCATTGACGCCTTATCAGAAACAGTTGCTGGATTTGTATCAGTATTATCCGGTTATCAATGTGCTGGGCGTCTATGATGCTGATGGAACGTTCTGGTCCTGGGAGGATATCATGAACAGTCCCGATTATGAAAAGCTCCATGATTATCAAATTGTACAGTATTATATGATAAAAAAATAAAAAACCTTGAGATATGTGCTCAAAAAGAGTATAATGTCCGCGTAGGAAAGGAGCGCAAAAAAATGTCAGCAGAATTTGAAGTAACGATTACAGATAAAGATATGTTCCGTTTTAACATTTATCATGCTTACCATGGATTTCAGGGGATTATCGCAACTCTTGTGGGAATCTGGGTACTTGTTATGGCAGGACTGACCTTTGGCAAGGTTAATTTAATGTACACGGTGTTATATATCGTGTTTGGAATCCTTTTTCTGGTGTATGTACCGGGAAATCTCTATTTGCGCTCCAAAAAGCAGATATCCTCTTCGGATGTCCTCAAAAACGCCCTGCGTTACCGCATAGACGATACGGGCGTTCATGTTTCTCAGGGAGAACAGACCGCAGACTTGGAATGGAAGCAAATTTACAAAATGGTTTCCACCAGGAGCCAAATCTTGATTTACAGCAGCCGGGTGAATGCCTATATCATTCCCAAAGAAGCAATTGGCGAGCAGTATCAGGCGATTTTGGGACTTGCGATCAGTCATCTGGAAGGCTACCGTCTCAAAATGAACCCATTTAATGTAAAATGATCTGGAGGGACATATGCGAATGACAGAGACCTTCTCGCCAGAGGAGACGTTTCAGCTGGGACAGAAGCTGGGAGAACAGGCTAAACCTGGCGAGGTATATACGTTAGTTGGTGATTTGGGCGTAGGTAAGACCGTGCTGACCCAGGGGATAGCCAAGGGACTTGCGATTGAAGAACCGATCAGCAGCCCCACATTTACCATTGTACAGGTGTATGAAGAAGGGCGGATGCCCTTCTACCATTTTGACGTCTATCGTATTGGCGACATTGAGGAGATGGACGAGATTGGCTACGAGGATTATTTCTATGGGCAGGGGCTTACGATGATTGAGTGGGCGA
>CAJUTD010000017.1:42911-45017 GCA_910589635.1 uncultured Lachnospiraceae bacterium
GTGGGCGAACCTGATTGAGGAAATTTTACCGGAGCATTATCTGGAAATACGCATAGAGAAAGATTTACAAAAGGGCTTTGATTATCGCAGAATTACAATGCAAGAAATCTGAGCGCTATGCAATAGAGATGCGGATATGGCCGTTATATGCTGGCTTTCCGATAGATGTGCGGGGTTAAGCGGCAAGGAGGGTGCAGATGAAAATATTAGGGCTTGACAGCTCAGGTCTGGTGGCAAGTGTGGCGGTGGTACAAGAGGGAAATCTTCTTGCAGAATATACAGTAAATTATAAGAAGACCCATTCCCAGACATTGCTTCCTATGCTGGATGAAATTGTGAGAATGACAGAATTAGATTTGAATGAGATAGATGCTATTGCTGTTGCTGCGGGGCCAGGCTCTTTTACCGGGCTGCGCATTGGTTCCGCTACTGCCAAAGGATTGGGGTTTGCGCTTGGAAAGCCGTTAATTCACATTCCGACTGTAGATGGACTGGCCTACAATCTGTGGGGCAGTCGTGATTTGGTGTGTCCGTTAATGGACGCCAGGAGGAATCAGACATACACCGCGCTTTATGAGTTTGTGGATGGTAAGATGCGCATTATAAGAGCGCAATGTGCGGTTGCTATTGATGAGATTATAGAACATGTAAATCGCCAAGAACGCCCGACCGTGTTTTTGGGAGATGGAGTTCCGGTTTTTCAAGCGTTTATCGGTGAGAATTGTAAGGTACCGTTTCAGTTCGCTCCAGCGCATATGAATAAACAGCGTGCGGCGTCGGTGGCATCTTTGGGTCTTCTTTATTTTCAGGAAGGAAAGTATGAGACGGCAGCGGAGCACAGACCGGATTATCTACGTCTGTCTCAAGCGGAGCGTGAACGTTTGGCCAAGCAACAGCAGAAATAGCAGCAACCGTTTAGCGGCCGTATGAAAGAGGATTGACGGTGATAATTATGATGATAACAGGGGAGTCTTCATGTCAAAAAATCAACTGTATTTGCGGAATATGCAGGAACAGGACATTCCTGCTGTGGCGTCTATAGAGCGGGCGGTGTTTTCGCGTCCATGGACGGAGCAGGCGTTTCGTGAGGCGATGCGGCAGGACACATTATTTATAGTGGTCCTAAAAGAGAATACGATTGTGGGCTATTGTGGGATGTACTGTTCATTTGAGGAAGGCGAGATTACGAATGTAGCAGTGGCGCCGGAAGAACAGGGGCATGGTATCGGTAGAGAGATGATGGAATTCCTTTTGAGGCAGGCAAAACACAGAGGAATTACTCGGGTAGTTTTGGAGGTGCGCATCAGCAATGATCATGCGATACGTCTTTATCAGAATCTGGGGTTTTGCAACTGTGGAATTCGCAAGAATTTCTATGAATTGCCTAGGGAGGATGGAATGGTAATGTCATTCGATATCGTGTGATAACAGAAGGGCTGCGGGCTTGAAGATTGGCAGTCCAAAACCGCAGGGATGGTTATAATTCCCACTTAAAATCAGGCGGCCTGGCAGGTATAATATCCATAAAAGCAATGGCCGTTGCCACAAGGGAGGATAACCGTATGAAAACAGAAGACAAGATTATATGCAATGTCTGTGGAAAAGTAATATCAGAAAGAGGCGCCATTCCGACTGCGGATTATCTGCACGTGGAAAAGGAGTGGGGCTATTTTTCCAGGAAAGATGGACAGAAACAGGAATTTGACCTTTGTGAGTCGTGTTACGACGCGTGGATTAAGACTATGCAGGTTCCGGTGACGACCCGGGAGGTCACGGAATTGGTTTGAAAGGAAGATTTATGTTAGATGTATGTTTATTAGGAACTGCGGGTATGATGCCGCTTCCTTATCGTTGGCTTACATCTCTGATGACCCGGTATAACGGCAGTAGCCTTTTGGTTGACTGCGGGGAAGGAACACAGATTGCCATCAGGGAGAAGGGATGGAGTACGAAACCAATTGACATCATATGTTTTACGCATTATCATGCGGATCATATCAGCGGCCTTCCAGGGCTGCTGCTTACTATGGGGAATGCAGAGCGCACGGAGCCCGTGACTATGATAGGTCCCAAAGGTCTGGAACGTGTAGTGAGCGCGCTCAGGAC